>JBATMU010000022.1:0-2536 GCA_049289995.1 Rhizobiaceae bacterium
GGGCGGCGGCGGGGTTGCCGGGCAGCTTTTCAACTAGCAGCTCCGACAACAGCTTGCCGGTCTGCCGGTCAATGCCCTTGGCGCACAGCACGGCCGGCGCGCCTTGCGGCGCATGGGCGGCAACATCGTCAAGCACGGCTGCCAGCGCCTGGGCGGGGATGGCGAGCAGCAAGACATCAGCGCCGGCAAGGGCATCGGCCATGGATGTGGTGGCCCTGAGGCCGGGATCAAGAATGATGCCTGGCAGGAAGCGCGGGCTGAGGCGATGGGTGTTGATGGCGAACACCGTATCGGCATCGCGCCCCCACAGCCGGACCTGATGACCCGCACCTGACAGGCAGGTGGCGAGCGCTGTTCCCCAGGCGCCTGCGCCGAGAATGGCGATACTGGCGTGTTCCTTCATGCCTTGGCTCCCCTTCGGCCGGAGCCGATCACGGGGACAGAGGCTTCGTCAAGCGGCCAGCGCGAACGCGGCTCCAAAGTGAAGGCGTCACCGGGACCGAGTCCGGCGAAATGCCGCTCAAGCGCCGCCCAGGCGATCATCGCGCCATTGTCCGAACAAAGCGCAAGCGGCGGGGCAGACAGCGCAAAGCCATGCCGCGTGCAGAGTTCCCACAGGCTGGCGCGGATCATCTGGTTGGCGGCGACACCGCCCGCCACGACCAGAAAAGGCGATGCAATTGCAGGGAATTCATCGCGGAAGCGGGCGAGCGCGCGCGCCGTGCGGTCAATCAGGGCCGATGACGCTGCCTCCTGGAAGGCGGCGGCAATGTCAGCCACATCCTGATCGCCAAGCGGCGCTGCATTGACCGCCGCCTGGCGCACGGCAGTTTTCAGCCCCGAGAACGAAAAATCCGGGCGGACAGCACCTTTCATGGGGACGGGGAATGCGAAGCGGGCGGCATTGCCGCTGCGGGCGGCGGTTTCCAGATTGGGGCCGCCGGGATAAGGCAGGCCGAGCATTTTGGCGGTCTTGTCGAAGGCTTCGCCGAGCGCGTCGTCAATGGTGGTCGCCCAGCGTTCATAGCTGCCGACGCCGCGCACCAGCACGATCTGGGTATGGCCGCCGGACACCAGAAGCAAAAGATAGGGGAAGGCGATTTCTGCCGTCAGCCGTGCTGTCAGGGCGTGGCCCTCAAGATGGTTGATGGCGTAGAGCGGCTTGCCGCTTGCGGCGGCCAGCGCCTTGGCGGTCATCAGCCCGACCAAAAGGCCGCCGACCAGACCGGGACCGGCGGTTACGGCGATGGCGTCCAGGTCATCGAGTGCAAGCCCGCTTTCGGTGAGTGCGGCGGCGATGATGCCGTCCAGCGCCTCGACATGGGCGCGGGCGGCGATCTCCGGCACAACGCCGCCAAAGGCCGCATGCTCGCTGATCTGGCTGAAGATCACATTCGAGAGGATTTCAGGCCGCCCGCCCGGCGCGCATGCAACCACGCTGGCGGCGGTTTCGTCGCAGCTGGTTTCAATGCCGAGAAAGGCGAGGCGTCCGGTCATGGTTTGCGGCGGGCCGAAAAGCGGTTAAAGAGCCGGGCATGGAAACCCGCGCCGGCGGGGTTATCACGGACTGGCAGACATGCAAACAGACGTCCTGAAGATCGGAACGCGCGGTTCGGCGCTGGCGCTGGCGCAGGCGCATGAAACCCGCGCCCGGCTGATGGCGGCGCACGGGTTTGGCGAGGACCGCTTTGAAATCGTGGTGATTTCCACCAGCGGTGACCAGATCCTCGACCGGCCGCTGTCGGAAGCGGGCGGCAAAGGCCTGTTCACCAAGGAAATCGAAGAGGCGCTGCTCGACGGGCGCATCGACCTGGCGGTGCATTCGTCCAAGGACATGCCGACGCAATTGCCTGAGGGTTTGGTGTTGTCGGCCTTTCTGGAGCGCGAAGATCCGCGTGACGCATTCATCGGCCGCGATGTCAGCCGGTTTGCCGATCTCAGGCAAGGCGCGATAGTTGGCTCATCCTCGCTCAGGCGGCAGGCCTTGATCGGCCGGCTGCGGCCCGACATCACGGTGGTGATGTTCCGCGGCAATGTGCAGACGCGGCTGCGCAAGCTGGCGGACGGCGAGGTTGACGCGACGTTTCTCGCCTGCGCCGGGCTGCGGAGGCTGGGTCTGCAGGACAAGATCAGCGAGGCGCTGGATCTTGAGGCGTTTCCGCCAGCGCCGGGCCAGGGGGCGATCTGCATTGAAACACGGCAAGGCGACACGGCGACGATCGGCCTGCTTGCGCCGCTCAATCATGCGCCGACCGAACGGGCGCTGACCTGCGAACGGGCGTTTCTGGCCTCGCTCGACGGCTCCTGCCGGACGCCCTTGGCGGGGCATGCGGTGCTGGATGGGGGCGTCCTGCGCTTTAACGGGCTGATCCTGACGCCGGATGGAAAGATTTCGCATTCCGTCAGCGGCGATGGCCCTGCAGGCGAGGCAGCAAGGATCGGCCTGGACGCCGGGGCCAGGGTGCGGGCCAGGGCCGGGCCGGACTTTTTCGGCAGCTGGGGCTGATGCGCGTTCTGGTGACGCGGCCGGAAGCGC
>JBATMU010000023.1:0-7329 GCA_049289995.1 Rhizobiaceae bacterium
CGGTGAAGCCAAGGCGCAAATGTTGGTGGTGGTGGCGCAGGTGCTCATGGGCGTGCGGGGCAAAATCGGCGATGATCAGCCGCCCAGACGGGCGCAAATGCTTGGCCGCCTCGCGTATCGCCGCTGCCGGATTTTCCAGATAGTGCAGCACCTGGTGCATGGTGACCAGATCGAAGGCGTCATGTTCGACCGGCGTCGAAAAAAGGTCGCCATGCCGCACCTGGGCGTGGGTGGTCCCAGCCCTGTCGAGATTGGCGCGCGCCACATCCAGCATGTCGCGCGACAGGTCGATGCCGATGCCGCGCCGGTAGAGCGGCGCCAGCACTTCAAGCAGCCTCCCGGTGCCGGTGCCGATATCCAGCATTGTGCGGAACGGCCGTTCGGCGGCAATGGCGTGAATGGCGTCCTCGACCTTGCCATCGGCGGCATGCATGGCGCGCAATTCGTCCCATTGCCCGGCATTGGCCGAAAAATAGGCCGCCGCCCGCACCTGCCTGCGCCGCTTCACATCGGCCAGACGTTCATTGTCGCGGCCGATCTGCGCGTCACCGCCGGACAACCGCCCGACCACCCCGGAAATGAACTCGCGCACGCCATCGGCATCCGAAACCGTGAAAAACGCCCAGGAACCCTCCTGATAGCGCTCGATCAGCCCGGCATCGGCCAGCAGCTTGAGATGGCGCGACACGCGCGGCTGCGACTGGCCGAGAATCTCGGTCAGGTCCGAAACCGTAAGATCGCCGGACGCCAAAAGCGACAGGATGCGCAAGCGGCTGGATTCAGCTGCTGCCTTCAGGGTAAGAACGAGAGATGACAGATCGAGTTTGGCGGGCATGACAGGCCTCAAAAAGATATAAAGATATGTTTATATCCATAATTACAGTTCCGCAAGCGTTTTGCGACATTTTTTGTCGCTGCCGCACAGCTTTCCCGAAAGCGCCAACCAATGCGGCGGTGCAATATGTTTGATACCCGCGACGGCGAAATCGCCCTGCAATTTGATCCTGCCGAACGCGCCGCAGACGCCGGCTTGATCTTCATCGGCCATGTCCGCTCGCCCTGGACCGAGCGCAAGGATTGCCCGAAGAACATGCGCGCCGCCCGCGAACGCGGTGAGCCGGCCGAACTGCTCCTCGATGCGGCCTGGCGGCAAGGGCTTTTGGGACTTTCTGAAGGCGATAGCGTCGTCATCCTGACCTGGCTGCACCATTCGCCGCGCAATCTCATTGTTCAGCGGCCGCGCAATTCCGAGACCCCCCGCGGCGTTTTTGCCTTGCGCTCGCCAGTGCGCCCCAATCCTGTCGGCCTACATGTTGTGAAGCTGATATCCCTTGATGCCGAATCCGGCATTCTCGGGCTCGAAGCCATCGATGTGCTCGACGGCACGCCGGTCATCGATATCAAGCCTTGGTTTGCCTCAACCGACCTGCCGCAAGGCGCAGACCAGCACCGATGATCCCCCGCACCAACCGCAAGCGTGCGTTGGCCAAGGCGCTGACGCTGTTGATCCCCGGCGCGCCTTTTTCTGATTTCGAAGCGGTGCGGGAGGCGGCGTCCGCGCCGCACTTGCGCGCCTTGCCCGTATCAACCGCCGCATGGCTGGCGGCGGTGGCGCATGTCAGGCATCAATGGACCGATTATCACCAACTGCTTGATGACGGCTATGACCGCGATTCCGCCCGTTTTTTCGTTATCAACCAGACCAATGCCAAATTGACCGAATGGCGCGCCACGCGGCTGCTCGATCCCGATGGCGACGAGGAATAGGCCGCCCTTACTTTCGCCGCCACTTTCGCTAATGTTTACGTGGCGAAATGTGCGGGAGGCATGAATGAGCGGAAAAACGGCGCGCAGCCGTGCGGCGTCCGGCCTGGCCGGTCTGGCGCAAAGCCTGTCGCTGAGCGGATTTGAATCCCGCTCGACCACATTTCGCACCATCATCATCAATGTCATGTTCATTGGCGCTGTCGCCGTTGTCCTGCCGATATTCATTGCCCAGTTTGGCCGCGAGCAGGTCATCATCGAGCCGATCAGCGCGCCCGAAGCGCTCGCCGCACGCGGCCTGACGGCCGAAGTCGGCGCCAGCCGCCTATGGGACGGGCTTGGAGATGTCGCGGCCCGCGCCGCCACCGCCAAGCAATCGCTCGATGCCTTGCCGCAGGCCCGCCAGGTTGAGTTCTCGTTTCCCGATTCCGGCTTTTCACTGGAATCGCTGGTCTTTCACGCCCGCAAGCTGTTCGGTGCCTATGAAACGCGGATTTCCGGCGAATTCATCTGCGCCGACGCCGACTGCGCGCTGCAAGGCCTGGCGCTCCGGTTGCGCGTCATCCGCGAGAAATCCGAAATCATCGACCTGCCGCCAATGGGCGATAAATCCGGGCGCGCTTATTTTGAAGAGGCAGCGCTCGGCGTGACCGGCCTGCTGGACCCGTTCACCGCCCTTGCCGCCGAAGCCGACACCGCGCCGCTGAAGGCGGCGGCTCTTGCCCGCCGTCTCATCCGGTCCGGCCATGCCGATGCCAAATGGGCACACAACATGATTGGCGTCATCCGGCTCGGGAATGATGATTTTGCTTCCGCCGCCGCCGAATTCCGCGCCGCCACGGAACTGGACCCGGCGTTTGTGCTGGCCTTTGCGAATCTGGGTTCTGCCCTGTCCAAATCCGGTGATGCAGACGGCGCAAATGCTGCTTTCCAAAAAGCCGAAACACTGGATCCGAAAAATGTCTGGTCGCCAAAAGGCATGGCGGACGCAGCGTTCGCGCGCGGAGATGCCAAGGAGGCGGTTCGCCTGATGCTGATGGCGGCCAGCCGCGATCCCGGATCGCCGCGCTTCTATGCCGAGGCGGGGCGGATGGCGCTGGCCGGCGGCGATGTGGCGACCGGAATAAACCATTTGCGTTCGGCGCTTGAACTCGACCCCGGCTACGCCCCGGCATCCGCCGCCCTCGCCCTGCACTATTTCCAAACGGCAGACTATGCATCCGCCGAACCGGTCTACCGTGACGCAGCGGACTATGCGCCGGCCGATGCGGAGGCTCAGGCCGCGCATGGCATGATTCTGGCGATCCTGAAGGACTGGCCTTCCGCGCTTGCCCGCTATGAACGGGCAATTGCGCTCATGCCGGACAATGCCGCCTGGCGGCTGGAACGCGCCATTGCCCTGGAGCGGCTCGGCAAGAACGCCGATGCGCTGGAGGAACTGGCCCGCGCCTTGGCGCTTGCCCCCGAAAATGCCGCCATTCATATGTCGCTTGGCGACAATCTGCGTGTGCTGGACCGCAAGGAAGACGCCATCGCCGCCTACCGGAAATATCTGGAACTGGACAAGCAGTCGCCGATGCGGGCAATCGCCGAGGCATGGATCCGGATCCTCAGCGCCGCCTGAGCGTCAGAGCTTTTTCAGCAGCGCTGCCCCGATCGAATAGCCTGCGCCAAACGCGCAGAACAGCCCGGTTTCGCCCGGCTTCATGTCATTGGAATTTTCGCTGAGCGCAATGACCGCCCCGGCCGCCGCGGTATTGCCCAGCCGGTCCAGCACCATCGGCGCCAGATCGGCATCGGCCTCATGGCCAAGCGCAAGCTTCATGATCATGGCGTTCATCCGCGCATTGGCCTGATGCAGCCAGAAGCGGCGCAGCGCTTGCGGCGAGGTGCCTTGTGCGGCCAGAAATTCCTTGATGAAGTGCGAGGCGGCGACGGTGACTTCCTTGAACACCTTGTTGCCGACCTGCTTGATCATGTTGCCCTCCATCGACACCGATGACGGATCATCCTGCGCGGCGCGGTTGAGAAAGCCGAAATTGGTGCGAATATTGTTGGAGAACTGCGTCCAGCCCGACGTCGCCAAAACTTCGAAGCCTTGCGCGCCGTCATGATGGGCTTCCACCACCAGCGCGACGGCCGCATCGCCAAAAATGAAATGGGTCTGCCGGTCGCGGAAATTCAAATGCCCGGTAACAAGTTCCGGCGTGACCACCAGAACCCGCTTGTGCGCGCCGCTCTTGATGAAGCTTTCCGCCGTATGCAGCGCCGCTGCCGCCGAAGAACAGCCCAGCCCCATGTCGAACGCCATGCCGCCCGCGCCGATCTCGCGCTGGATTTCGATGGCGATGGATGGATAGGGCCGCTGCAAGTGCGAGGCCGAGCAGATCACCAGGTCAATGTCCTTGCCGTCAACTCCGGCAGCGTCCATCGCCCGGCGCGCAGCGGCGAGACCAAATTCGGCCATCACCGACAAGTCGCCATCGGCGCGGGCCGGAATGTTGGGCGTCATCCGTTCGGGATCAAGAATGCCGTCGCGCTCATAGACATGCCGCGCCTTCACGCCCGAAGCATAGACCACGAATTCGGCGTCGGACGGTTCAAGCAGCACCTTGCCATTGGCACGGCGGGCAATGTTTTCCCACTCGACCCACATGTTGAAGCTTTCGACAAGCTCGTCATTGCTGATCGTCGCCTGCGGGATTTCAGTGCCGATGCCGGAAATGATGACGCGATGCATGCAGGATTCCACAATTCGGGCGCGCAATGTCAGCGCCCGGCAGCCTGATACTCCAAGCCGGACCGTGAGGGAACCGTGAATTGAAATTGTGGTGACTCACGCGCGGGAAACTCTCAGGCCAGCGTGTCGGCAAATACCCTTTGCGCATTGCCGCCGATCATCTTGGCGAGCACGCTTTCCGGCATGCCGCGCTTCAAGAGCACGCCGACCAAAAGCGGCAGCTTGAGATAGGTTTCCAGCACCGGCTTGTAATTGGCGTCCATGTCCGAGCCCAAAGCCACATGGTCTTCGCCCACCGCCTTGACCAGATCAACAACGCGGGTGGCAAACCCGTCGAGCGAAGTAATGCCGATGCCCGCCGGCCAGGCGCCGATATAGCCGCCCGTATCGGCAATCGCCTTGGCAAGCTCGGGCGAAATGAAACGCGGATGGCCGATGCCGAGGCTGTTGATGTGGGTATGGGTCGCCACCACTGGTTTTTTGGTCACCGACAGGGCGTCAAACGCAGTTTTTTCAGAGGCGTGGCTGAGGTCGAGCATGATGCGGCTTTCGCCGATGGCCTCAACCAGCCCTGCCCCGAGTTCAGTCAACCCGTCATGCACCGGCGGCGCGGTCATGATGTCGCCGATCGCCCCGCCGGAAATATAATGGACCAGCGTGATCATGCGCACGCCATCGTCAAAAGCCTTGGCGACCCGCGACAGGTCGTCCTCGATAAAATCCGCCCCTTCCACCGCGAAGATCGCGCCGGGCTTGCCCAAAGCCTTCGCTGCCGCCACATCGTCGGGCGTCAGCACCGGATGCACCAAGCCGTCTGCTGCAAGCGCTTTCAGATTGGCGATCTGCGCCTGGTAATAGCCATAAGCCTCGCCGGGCTTGAATTCGCGGACGGAGGAAAGCCCGCCGCCCTGCAGGTCAAGAACCGGAAAGTCCGAGACCGCCGAAAAGCTGGCCGCCGTCAGCCCGCCGGCTTTCATCTCGCCGACAATGCGCGGCTCGAACGAGCCGAGCATCTGGTAAAGCTTGAGCTTCCAGTTGAGGCCGCTCGCCCCGCGCACGAAGGTCCGGCCCGGATGGGCGTGAACATCTATGCTGACATGGGCGGCAAGGAAGTCATGCGCCCGCGCCAGCTCTGTTTCGGTCAGGATGAATCCGACTTCGGCAGGTTTCGGCGCGAGTGTCCAATAGGCTCCTGCTCCCGCGGCCGCCAGCACACCCAAACCCGTCAGAACCGTCCTGCGTTTCATGAGTGCATTCCTCCGCCAACAGGCGCAGCATGCGGCGGCGATTGACATCGCGCAAGGACGCCAGCGCGCCTGCGGCAGAGAGTCATCCCCAACGCCGCAAGGCAAAGGAGAGCACCATGAAACCCGTCTCTACCCTGATCGTCATTGCCGATGGAGAAAATGCCCGTTTCTTCCGTCACGCCAAGCCCGGCGCGGGGCTTGTGGCCGATCCGTCCCTGGACATGAGCGAAAAGCACCAGCCAAGCCATGATATGGGTGAAGCGCGGCCGGGCCGAACCTACCAGTCGCATGGCGCCGCCCGCAGCGGCATGGAGCCGCGCAGCGACCCGCATGACCAGGCCGAAGTTCAGTTCGCCCATGCCCTGGCCCATCATCTTGATGCACTCATGGCCGCCGATGCGGCCGACCGGCTGGTGGTTGCCGCCGATCCGAAAACGCTGGGCGTGCTGCGCAAGGCGCTGTCGCCGCAAACAGCGGGCAAGCTGGCGGCGACGCTGGGCAAGGATCTGGTGAAGACCCCGGTCAGGGAGCTGCCCGGCCATTTCGCGGACGTTCTTGCCCTTTGAGTTTTTGGCCCGTTTGAGATTTCGGCAAGCAAAAGCCGGGCAGTCATGCTGCCCGGCTTGAAAAATCGGCAGAGACCTTACTTGTTGAAGGTCACTTCCGGCGTCTTGCACAGGTCGAGGTCTTCGAGCACGTGCTCAGCGCCATCTTCGTCCACCGCCTTCAGGTCATAGACGCATTCGGTCGAACCATCGGCAATGGTCACGGTTCCGGCCGTGCCGCCTTCGAGAATGTCTTCGCCGAGAATGTCCTCGCCCCAGTTTTCGTCATTGGCGGGCGAGGCGTAGAATTCGTCGATATTGTACTCGCTGGCATTGGTCAGCGTGAACTGGACGTCTTCGGCCAAGGCGGGCGCGGCGAATGCGGCCACAAGCGCGGCTGCGACCAAAATCCTGAATTTCATTGCAAGTCTCCTGAAGGGGAAAGGTGCGCAAGCCGCACCGCGCGGGAGCCATAGCCACTGCCCGCAGCGAAAGAAAGCCGGGTGCTGAAATTTACCGGTAAACCGCACCGCGATGGCCGATGCGGATCACCAAAATGGCGACCATTCCATCATCTATCCGGGCAATGATGCGATAATCACCAACCCGGTATTTCCACAATCCGGCAAGAGGTCCGCTTAACGCGTCACCCAATTCACGCGGATCATCGCGCGGCGACAGGCGTTCGTGGAGAAACCGGGCGACGCGCTCGCGATCGCGATTGGAAAGCGCTGCAATATCTTTGGCCGCCGATTTCTCGAAACGGATGCGCCAGATCACTCGGCCGCATCCTGCACCGGCGCCGTCAGGTCAATGCCGAGTTCGGCCACGACATCTTCGAAATCAATGAATTCCGGCTTTCCTTTCAGGCGCAGTTCCGCCAACGCCAAATCCTCAAGATCATCAATATGCTCAATGATCGCCTGGCGGGCGTAAAAGCTCTTGGTCCGCCCCGTCCGCTTGGCGAGGTCGTCCAGACGCTTTTCAAGATCGGGCGGCAGGCGCAGGGCAAGCATGGCAAAACTCCTTTGCT
>JBATMU010000024.1:0-2049 GCA_049289995.1 Rhizobiaceae bacterium
GCGCTGCCAAGGCCGCACTCTGGCTGGTCAGGCCGACAACGCCGCTTGGCCAGCAGCCGCCGATGGCGCTTCTGGCAACCGAAGCAGGCGCGCGCGCCGTGGAGCAACTGCTCGGGCGCATTGATCACGGTTTTGCCGCATGATCCTGTGGCGCGTTGCGCGCCGGCCCTTCGCTGATCTTTCTGGACAGGGCGGCTTGCGCCATTCCGGGCGCTGGCATTCGGCGGGCCGGCCGGTAGTTTATACGGCAGAACATCCGGCTTTGGCGCTTCTGGAAGTGCGGGTTCATCTCGAAATCTCGCCGGACCTCATTCCAGACGACTATGTCATGATGAAAATCGCGGCGCCTGATAATCTGGTGGCTGCGGTTGCTTCAGTGTCGCCTTTCGATGATGCCGGCGCGCGCAAACACGGTGACGGTTGGCTGCGGCGGGGTGAAGAGGCGTTGCAGCGCGTGCAGAGCGCACTGGCGCCCGAAAGCTGGAATGTCCTCATCAACCCGCTGCATCCGGATGCCGGAAGAATCTCTGTTGTGGCAGTCATGCCGTTTGCATTCGACGCCCGCCTGTTCTGACTTCGGTACTATTTCGGCGGCCAGCCGGCATCACCCCGGCACAGCGTCACCCAGCGGCGGCAGCCTTTGGCATCGCTGCGCGGGCAAGTCATCACGCAGCTCTTGTCGGTCTTGCGGGCGTTCCAGGTTTGCAGCGCCGCGTGCCGCCGCTGCAGCAGCCGGCCATCGGGCGAAAGGTCATGGCGCATCACCGTGCCGGTAAACGCCACGCCGCCCGCCAGGACCAACAATTGCAAGGCCAGTTTCATGACAGCGCCTCCTGCGCCAGCCTGAATAGCATCATTGCGCGGCGGGAGCGGAAAGTCTTGGCAATTGGTTAAATTCCAAGGTCACTTGCATGGGCTGTTGCCTGCGGTCTAAACCGGGCCATGACCCTCACTGTCCGCTTCGCCCCGTCGCCCACCGGCAATATCCATATCGGCAATGCGCGCACCGCGCTGTTCAACTGGCTGTTTGCCAAGACGGCTGGCGCGCGCTTCATCCTGCGCTTTGACGATACCGATGTTGACCGGTCCAAACAGGAATATGCCGACCAGATCGAAAAGGATCTGGCCTGGCTCGGTATCACGCCCGACCTCATGCTGCGGCAGTCCGACCGGTTGGACATCTACAGTGACGCCATTGCCCGGCTGAAGGCTGCCGGCCGACTCTATGCCTGCTATGAAACGCAGGAAGAGCTTGACCTCAAGCGCAAGGTGCTCGCCTCGCGCCGCCTGCCGCCGGTCTATGGCCGCGAGGCGCTGACGCTGACCGGCAAGCAGAAGGCAGCGTTCGAGGCGGAAGGGCGCAAGCCGCATTGGCGCTTCCTCCTGCCCAATTTTAGCGATTCTCCGCTGAAGCCCTCGCGCCATGACGTGCAGTGGACCGATCTGGTGCGCGGCCGCGAAACGGTTGATCTGGCCTCGCTGTCCGATCCGGTTCTGGTGCGGGCCGATGGCAGCGTGCTCTACACGCTGACCTCGGTGGTCGACGACATTGACCTTGGCATCAGCCACATCATCCGCGGCGACGACCATGTGACCAATACCGGCGTGCAGATTGCCTTGTTCGAAGCGCTGGGGGCGAAAGCGCCGGAACTCGGCCACCACAATCTTTTGACGGCAGCCTCGGGCGAGGGGCTGTCCAAGCGAACCGGGGCGCTGTCCATCGCTTCGCTTGCCGCCGATGGCGTCGAGCCGATGGCGGTCGCCTCGCTGGCCGTGTTGATCGGCACCTCGGAGAACGTCATCGCCGCCAAAACCATGGAGGAACTGGCCGGGCATTTTTCGCTGGCCGACACCTCGAAATCGGCGGCGAAGTTTGATCCGGCCGATGTTCTGGCGCTCAACCGGATGATCGTTCACGCCATGCCGTTTGCAGCCGCCGCGGCAAGGCTTGCCGAAATGGGCATCAGCGGCGAAAAGGCCGAAGCCTTCTGGCTGGCGGTGCGCGGCAATTGCGCCAAGGTGGCCGAAGCGGCTGATTGGTGGGCGATT
>JBATMU010000025.1:0-10729 GCA_049289995.1 Rhizobiaceae bacterium
GTGCAAGACATTGGTTGGACCACTTGACGTCGGCAGCAGCAGGACTTGCCAACATGCAGGTCATGAACGAAGTAACAAATGTGCTGTTGAAGCGGCGCAAGCAAATGTCTGCTGTCAGCATCTTTGAAATGGTAGACAAGCTGGCCTATCTTGGCCTGTCGCCAATCGGCCCGGAAACTTGCAGCCGCGCCCGCGATCTGCACCTTCGGCTTGCCTATTCCTAGTGGGATTGCCTGCTTCTGGCCTCGGCAGTCGAACTTGGCTGTAGCCATTTCCTCTCCGAGGATCTACAGGACGGCCATGTTATTGGCGGCCTGACGGTCATCAATCCCTTTTTGCATGCGCCCGACACGCTGTTCGGGCCGGTTCAGGACTGAATTCATGGGTTTCAAATGCGGCATTGTCGGGCTTCCCAATGTGGGCAAGTCCACCCTCTTCAACGCGCTGACCCGAACGGCGGCCGCGCAGGCCGCCAATTATCCGTTCTGCACCATCGAGCCCAATACCGGCGAAGTGGCCGTGCCCGATGCGCGCATGGGAGTGATCGCCAAGATCGGCAAGTCCATCAACATCGTGCCGACCCGCATTTCGTTCGTGGACATTGCCGGGCTGGTGCGCGGCGCCTCCAAGGGTGAAGGTCTCGGCAACCAGTTCCTCGCCAATATCCGCGAGGTTGACGCCATCGTCCATGTGCTGCGCTGTTTTGAAGACGACGACATCACCCATGTTGAAGGCCGCATCGACCCGGTTGCCGATGCCGATACGGTTGAAACCGAACTCATGCTGGCCGATCTTGAATCCATCGAGCGCCGCATCGCCGCCTTCCGCAAGCGCGCCCAGTTGAAGGACAAGGAAGCCGTCACGGTGCTGCCGGTCATGGAACAGGTGCTGGCGCTGCTTAACGACGGCAAGCCCGCCCGCCTGCTTCTGAAAACGCTGGAGCCGGAAGATCTCGCCATCCTGCAGGGCCTCAACCTTCTGACCTCGCATCCGGTTCTCTATGTCTGCAATGTCATCGAGAGCGAAGCAGCCACCGGCAATGCCCATACCAGGGCGGTCGAAAAGATGGCCGCCGAGCAGGGCGCAGGCTGCGTGACAATTTCGGCCAATATCGAAGCCGAAGTCGCCCAGCTGCCCGACGAGGACGCCAAGGAATTCCTCAAGGACCTCGGCCTTGACGAGCCCGGCCTCGATAAGCTGATCCATGAAGGCTACAAGCTGCTCGGCCTCATCACCTATTTCACCGTCGGCCCCAAGGAGACACGCGCCTGGACAGTGCACAAGGGCGCCAAGGCCCCGCAGGCCGCAGGCGTCATCCACACTGATTTTGAACGTGGCTTCATCCGCGCGCAGACCATCGCCTATGATGATTTCGTGTCGCTGGGCGGCGAAGTGGCGGCCAAGGAAGCCGGCAAGGCGCGTGACGAAGGCAAGGAATATGTCGTGCAGGACGGCGACATCATGCTGTTCAAGTTCAATACCTGACAGCCTGCCCTTTATGGTTGTATAATTTCTTTTTTCTACCTATGCTGGTTCTCGCGAAACACGCATCGGGAGGACGAACCCATGACTGAAATCCAGGAACCCGCCGCCAGGACCGCCGAGGACCGCATCCGCGAAATCGCCCACCAGATCTGGCTGGAGGAAGGTTGCCCGGATGGCCGCGCCGAACAGCATTGGGTGTTGGCTGAAGCCGTCGCTGCCAATGCCAACCCGCTGCCGTCAGCAGCCATTGCCGCCTTCGAAACCAGCCCGCTCTACAAGGTCGCCTGAAGCGAATCGCCACTGAAGCTGCTGGACTGGCGTCACCCGAGGCGGCGGCGTCAGTCTGGCGTGTTTCGGGATCTTCCGCCACACCGGTCAATTGCCGGGCCTGTTTAGGAAATCGGTTGATTCAATCGATTTAAAACAGCCTAAATACTTAGATATTGCGGCGCACAAATACTTGCGCTATGGGCCGGTCAATCTCACTATGGATTGGAACTGTCATCATGGCTGCTGCAAAGACCCCGAAAGTCTCCGAAGAAAAAATCCGCGAAATCGCCCATTCGCTCTGGCTTGAAGCCGGCCAGCCCGAGGGCCAGGCCGAGGACCATTGGTTCAAGGCCATCGAATTGGCCTCCGCCAAGGCCGCCAAAGCCTCAGCCAAGAAGGCGGCTGCCAAGCCTGCCGCCGCAAAGGCAGCCAAGCCGGCGCCGAAGAAAGCGAAGTAATCCGCAAGCACGGATTCCGGCGGTCGCTGAAAACACAAAGAGCGCGGCCAAGCCGCGCTCTTTGCCGTTTCCGATTGCCGAAAATCAGGCCTTCTTGACCGGGCAGGTCGACATGCCGAGCACTGAATAAAGCGGGCACCAGCCGATAGCGCCAGTCAGCAGCGGCACGACGCCGATCAGTGTCCAGTAACGCCATGACGCATCCGGATACATGAAAAACGCGGCAAGCAAGGCAATGCCGACGATGACGCGCAGTGCACGGTCAATCGTGCCTTCATTTGTCTTGAACATGGAAATCTCCTCTGGGTGCCGCAAACCGGCATGTGCATGGCTTAGGCCCAATCGTTGTCCCTGTATGTGACAGAGTCACAAACCGTTCCAAATCTTTTGGTCAGGTCTCCGAGGCGGCAAGTGCGGCAAGCGCAATGCGGTCGGCAAGCCTGATCTGCCCGCGCACCGTTTCGACCAGCCCACCTGCGCCAAACGCTTCCAGCCGCCGCGACACAACCTCGCGCACCGAACCGATGGCGACCGCCAATTCATGATGAGTGGCCGCCACCTTTCCGTCTGCGTCAGCCCGCTGCAGCAGCACCCTGGCCAGCCGCTGCTCGACCTTCACAAAGGCCACCTGTTCCAGCACATGCATCACGTCGTTGAGCCGTCCGGCGAAGGCGCGGAACACAAAGGACCGGAACGGCTCGGACGACGCCATCAAGCTGAGGAAAAGCGCACGCGGCACGGCCACGGCCTTGAGCGCGGTTTCGGCAATGCCTTCGCCGCCATAGGGCTGGCCGCCCAACAGGCCAAGCGTTGTCTGCACGCAGGTCTCGCCGGGCGACACCGAATAGAGCAGGATTTCCCGGCCCGAAGCGCCGGTAAGGTAGACCCCGACCCGGCCCGAAATCACCATCAGGAAGCCGCTGGCGTCATCGCCGGGCCGAAACAGCACCGCACCCTTGGCAATATCCGAGGTCTTGAGCACGGACAGGCGGGCGGCGGCCTCGGCATCCAGCGACCCTAGAAAATCGGAAAATTCGGCAGGCATTGGCAGGTTCCGGTTGAAAGGCCAGGCACTTGCCTGCCAATGTGCGCCATTCGCCGCCGGGGAACAACAGCAATGCCGCAAACTGCCTGGGAGGATCTTGAACCCGGACTTGTTGTCAGTCTTGGCAGCAAACATGTCACGGCTGACGAGATCATTGAGTTTGCCGAAGAATTCGACCCGCAACCCATGCATCTCAGTGAAGAGGCAGGCAAAGCCTCGATTCTCGGCGGGCTGTCGGCGTCCGGCTGGCATTCCTGCGCCATGCTGATGCGGCTGATGTGCGACGGCTATTTCTCAAACTCAACGTCGCAGGGTTCACCGGGCATTGACCAGATGCACTGGAAAAAGCCGGTTCTGGCCGGCGACACATTGACCGGAAGCATTGCCGTTCTCGGCCGGCGGATTTCACGCTCCAGGCCGGACCTTGGCCTGGTCACGGCGCGCGCCACGCTTGTCAATCAAGGCGGCGAAATCGTGCTTGAAATGGAAAACACCGCCATGTTCCTTCTGCGCAACCCGGAGGCCGCCCGATGACCCTCGATGACTGGTTCCGGACGGGGCAGACGCTGCAGCTTGGCACGCATCTTTTCACCGCTGACGAAATTCGCCGCTTTGCCGGAAAGTTTGATCCGCAGCCCTTTCACGTGGATGAGGAAGCCGCCAAGTCCAGCGTTTTCGGCGGGCTGTGCGCCTCGGGCTGGCATACCGCCTCGGTCTGGATGAAGCTCAACGTGCAGCACCGCCGTGACCCATCGGATTGGAAAGGCGACGGACTGCCGCCGAAATTCGGGCCTTCGCCGGGTTTCCGCGACCTGCGCTGGATGAAACCGGTCTTTGCCGGCCAAACCATTTCCTATTCGCGCAAGGCGCTTGAGCACCGTGCAGTAACGTCCCGGCCCGGCTGGCGGCTGCTGACGGTGGAAGCGGCTGCACACAATGAAGACGGCGCCAATGTGCTCGAATTCTTCAGCGCAGTGCTGGTGGACGTTTCCGGCGCGTAGGGCTGTCAATGCCCGTCAAAGGCGATCAGCGTGTGCACCGGCACGCCGAGCGCCTCAAGCTTGGCCCGGCCGCCCAGCTCCGGCAGGTCGATGACAAAGCAGGCGGCGATGATCTCGCCGCCCAATTGCCGGATCAGCTTGACCGCGCCCTCCGCCGTGCCGCCAGTGGCGATCAGGTCGTCAATCAGGATGACTTTCTCGCCCGGCGCGAAGGCGTCGCGGTGCATTTCCATTTCATCGACGCCATATTCGAGGCTGTAGGCGATCCGCACCGTATCATGCGGCAGCTTGCCCTTCTTGCGGATCGGCACGAACCCGGCAGACAATTGATGCGCCACCGCCCCGCCAAGGATGAAGCCGCGCGCCTCGATGCCGGCGATCTTGTCGATTTTTGTGCCGGCAAACGGCTGCACCAGTTCGTCAACAGAGCGGCGGAAAGCCCGCGCATCACCCAGAAGCGTGGTGATGTCGCGAAACTGGATACCCGGCTTGGGGTAGTCCGCAATGGTGCGAATGGCTGAAAGCAGCGTTTTTTCGAGTGAGGATTTCATTGATTCCCGCCCTGACACAGACATCAAGTGTTGACCGTCTGCCGCAAAAAGAAAAGGGCGGCATCGTGCCGCCCTTTCGTAATACCGTGCATGCCGGTCAGTGGGCCGTATCGGCCCACACCTTCTTCTTGGTCAGGTAGGTCAGCCCGGCAAACAGCGCCAGGAAGATCATCACGGCAAAACCCGTCTGCTTGCGGGCTTCAAGATGCGGCTCAGCTGCCCACATCAGGAAAGCCGAAATGTCCTTGGCATACTGGTCGACCGTCTGCGGCGTGCCGTCTTCATAGGTCACCTGATCGGCCGACAAGGGAGCGGCCATCGACAGCGACTTGCCGCCGATGAAATAGGGATTGTAATTGGTCCCCTCGGCGATCTCCATGCCTTCCGGCGGCGTCTGGTCATAGCCGGTCAAAAGCGCATGGATATAATCCGGGCCGCTCTGGGCATATTGCGTGAAAATGTCGATCACGAAGGTCGGGAAACCGCGTTCCACGCCGCGCGCCTTGGCGATCAGCGAGAAATCAGGGGGAGCTGCGCCATTGTTGGCCGACGCAGCGGCTTCCTCATTGGCAAACGGCGACGGGAAATAATCCGACGGCACTGCCTTGCGGGTGAACATTTCGCCATCCGCATTCGGCCCGTCCTGGACTTCATACTCGGCGGCAAAGCCCTTGACCTGCTCTTCGGTGTAGCCGAGGTCTTCCAGCGAGCGGAAGGCCACCATCTTCATCGAATGGCAGGCAGAGCACACTTCCTTGTAGATCTTCAGGCCGCGCTGCAGCTGGCCCTTGTCATACCTGCCGAACGGGCCGGCAAATGACCAGGACTGCTCCACCGGCTTGTGGATCGGGAAATGCGTCGGTTCAGCTGCGTTGTGTGCAGCCTCCTGCGCCCAGGCGCCTGACAGGGCGACCGCGGCAAAACCAATTGCGCCAAGACCTGTGAGAATTGTTTTCATCATCATAAAACCTCTCAGGCCTTGTTCTTTTCAAGAACGGCTTCGGTGATCGAATTGGGCAGGCGGCGCGGCTTCTCGATCAGGCCAAGAACCGGCATGATGACGAGGAAGAACGCGAAATAGTAGAGCGTCGAGAACTGGGCCATCGTCGTGTAGATGCCCTCTGCCGGACGCGAACCCAGCCAGCCGAGGAAAACCGCGTTGATGCCAAACAGCCAGAAGAACAGCTTGTACCACGGGCGGTAAACCGCCGAGCGCACCTTGGACGTATCGAGCCACGGCACCACGAACAGCACCAGGATCGAGCCGAACATGGCCAGCACGCCGCCAAGCTTGGAGTCGATCGGTCCCACATTGAAAGTGATGGCGCGCAGGATCGCGTAGAACGGCAGGTAATACCATTCCGGCACGATGTGCGCAGGCGTCTTCAGCGGGTTGGCAATGGTGTAATTGTCGGGATGGCCGAGATAGTTCGGGATGTAGAAGACGAAATAGGCAAACACGAACAGGAACACGACCATGGCGAAAGCGTCTTTGGTCGTGGCATGCGGCGTGAACGGCACCGTATCGGTCTTTGACTTGACTTCAATGCCGGTCGGATTGGTCTGGCCGGTCACATGCAGCGCCCAGACATGCAGGATGACCACGCCGGCAATCATGAACGGCAGGAGGTAATGCAGCGAGAAGAAGCGGTTGAGCGTCGGATTGTCGACCGCAAACCCGCCCAGCAGAAGCTGCTGGATCCATTCGCCGACCACCGGAAAGGCAGTGAAGAAGCCGGTGATGACCGTCGCACCCCAGAAGCTCATCTGGCCCCAAGGCAGCACATAGCCCATGAAGCCGGTTGCCATCATCAGGAGGAAAATGACCACGCCGAGGATCCAAAGGATCTCGCGCGGCTCCTTGTACGACCCGTAATAGAGGCCGCGGAAAATGTGGATGTAGACAGCGATAAAGAAGAACGACGCGCCGTTGGCGTGCATGTAGCGCAACAGCCAGCCGGAATTGACGTCGCGCATGATCTTTTCGACCGATTCGAACGCCAGGCCTGTGTCGGCAGCGTAATGCATGGCCAGCACGACGCCGGTCAGGATCTGAACGACCAGCATGATCGAAAGAATGCCGCCAAACGTATAGGCGTAATTCAGGTTGCGCGGCACCGGGTAGGAGACAAAGCTGTCATGGACCAGGCGCGGCAGAGGCAGGCGCCGGTCAACCCAGCGGCCAATGCCGGAAGTTGGTGAGTAGGTGGAATGTCCGCTGCTCATTTCAAAATCTCTCCTGACCCTTAGCCGATCTTGATGACGGTGTCGGACGTGAATGCAAAGACCGGGACGGCCAGGTTTTCCGGAGCCGGACCCTTGCGGATGCGGCCGGCCGTATCATAGTGCGAGCCGTGGCAGGGGCAGAACCAGCCGCCGAAATCGCCCTGCTGGCCAAGCGGCACGCAGCCCAGATGGGTGCAGACGCCAATCATCACCAGCCAGTTTTCCTTGCCTTCGCCAGCCGACCGCGCCACATCTTCGGCCTCGGCATCGGCCGCGACATTGGCGTTGCGGGCAACCGGATCCTTCAGCTCGTCTAGCTTGACGGCCTTGGCCTTTTCGATCTCTTCGGGCGTGCGGTTGCGGATGAACACCGGCTTGCCGCGCCATTTGACCGTCAGCGACATGCCGGGCTCGACGCCGCCGACATCCACTTCGATGGACGACATGGCGCGGGTGGAGGCGTCCGGCTGCATCTGGTCAATGAATGGCCAGGCAACGGCGACGGTGCCGACGGCGGCGGCTGCACCCGTTGCGACGTAGAGAAAATCGCGGCGGCTGGGCTCAAGGGCTTCTGATGCACTCACGGAAAAGACATCCTTTCGCGGTCTTGGTCAGGGCGCCGGCGGCAGGAATGACTTTTCTTGCATTTTCCGTCCGGGCTTTTGCGGCACGCGCATAACCCGGCGGAATCCCCCGGCTTTTGGCCAGCGTTCTATGCGCCGCAAACCGCCTTGTCCAGATGGTGCAAGGCCATGATGCACAATGTCGCGCCTCGCGGACCCGCCTTTACGCGGCTCATTCCGCCGCCTTTGCCCCTTCGGCCCCAAGCGCTGCGGATTCCATGGCCTGCGCTGCCAGAAACCCGCCCGATTGCCGCTTCCACAGCCGGGCATAAAGCCCGCCCTCAGCCACCAGCGCTTCGTGCCGCCCCTCTTCGGCTATCCTGCCCTTGTCGAGCACGATCAGCCGATCCATGGCGGCAATCGTCGACAGCCGGTGGGCGATGGCGATAACCGTCTTGCCCTCCATCAGGCGGGAGAGGTTTTCCTGGATTGCAGCCTCGGCTTCCGAATCAAGCGCTGAAGTCGCCTCGTCCAGCACCAGCACCGGCGCGTTCTTCAGCATCACGCGCGCAATGGCCACACGCTGGCGCTGGCCGCCCGACAGTTTCACCCCGCGCTCACCGACATGGGCGTCATAGCCCTTGCGGCCCTGCGGATCAGACGCCTCCATGATGAAATCATGCGCCTGCGCTTTCTTGGCCGCCGCGATGATCTCGGCGTCGCTGGCGCCCGGCCTGCCATAGGCGATGTTGTCGCGGATCGAACGGTGCATCAGCATGGGCTCCTGCGCCACCACGCCGAACTGCGCCCTGAGCGACGCCTGGGTGACCTCCCTTATGTCCATGCCGTCAACCAGCACCCGCCCGGATTCCACGTCAAACAGCCTGAGAAGCAGATTGACCACGGTGGTTTTGCCTGCCCCCGATGGCCCGACCAGCGCCACCCGCTCGCCGGGCATCACTGAAAACGACAGGCTGTCCATGATGCCGCCGCCGCGCCCGTAATGAAACGACACCTTGTCGAAGGCGATCGCCCCGGCAACCCGCTCAAGTCTTGCAGCGCCCTCAGCGTCCCTTATGCCGGGTGTCACCGAAATCGTTCCGGTCGCGTCCTGCACGGTGGCAAACGAACGGATCAGCCCGTTGATGTTGAACATCATGTAGCCCGACATCTGGTTGAGCCGGAACACCAGCCCGAGCGCTGCCGCCACGCCGCCTGAGGTCGCCGAACCGTTCATGTAGGCGCGGATGGCCAAAGCCAGAACCGCCGCCATCATCAGCCCGTTGAGAATGGCCACCGCCGCCCTGACCAGAGTGATCGAGCGGGTCAGCGTGCGCGATGCGGCAAGGAATTGCGCCATGCTGTCGCGGATATAGGCGTGCTCGCGCTGGCCGGTATCGAACAGCTTAACCGCCATGATATTGGTGAAGCCATCGACCAGCCGTCCGTTGAGGATGGAGCGTTCATCGGAATTGCGCCGCCCTGCCCGGCGCAGCGGCGGCAACAGACGCCAGGCGACCACGCCATAAGCGGCGGCCCATGCCGCCAGAACCAATCCCATGGCCGGGTCAAGCGTTGACAGAATGGTCGCCGCCAGCACCAGAAATGTCAGGAAGCTCCAGAACGTCTGCAACACGGCAATGATGAAATCGCCGACCGCTTCGCCGCCCTGCATGATCTTGGTGGCGATCCGCCCGGCAAAATCGTTCTGATAGAAGGCATAGGGCTGCTCGATCACCCGCCGGAACGACTGCCAGCGCACCATCTGGAAAAACGGCGGCACGATCACCTGTTGTTCAATGACCGCATTGGCGATCATCACCAGCGTGCGCACCACGCCTATCAATACGAAAAGTGCGGCAAGCTCGCGCCAATGGGCGGAAAAAAGGCCCGCCGGTCCGGCCGTGTCCAGAATGTCGATCAGCCAGCCGACCGACCAATAAAGCGCCGCATCCACAGCCCCGCTCAGTCCGCCCGTCACCAGAAGCAGGATGAACGGAACCTTGGCCTGAACGGCAAAATGCCGGATGAACGCCCAGGCGTTTTTGGGCAAAAGCTCGTCACCGCCGTCGCCAAACGGTTCGATGCGGTTCTCAAACAGCGCCCACAGGCGCTCCGAAAGTTTCATTCGGCTGCCTCTGCCGCATCCAGTCCGAGAAATCCGCCGGATTGCCGCTCCCAAAGCCCGGCATAAATGCCGCCCTTGGCGATCAATTGCGCATGGCTGCCGTCTTCGGCGATCCTGCCCTTGTCGAGCACGATCAGCCGGTCAAGGGCGGCAATCGTCGACAGCCGGTGCGCAATGGCGATCACCGTCTTGCCTTCCATCAGCCGGAACAGGTTTTCCTGGATGGCCTGCTCCACTTCAGAATCGAGCGCCGAGGTCGCCTCGTCCATGATGAGGATCGGTGCATCCTTCAGCATGACCCGCGCAATGGCGATGCGCTGGCGCTGGCCGCCCGACAGTTTGACGCCGCGTTCGCCGACATGGGCGTCAAGGCCGGTGCGGCCTTTCGGATCAGCCAGACCGGCGATGAAATCCTGCGCCTCGGCCCGCCTTGCCGCCTCTTTGACCTCCGCTTCGCTGGCATCGGGCCTGCCGTAAAGAATGTTGTCGCGCACCGAGCGGTGCAGCAGCGAGGTATCCTGGGTTATCATGCCGATATGGGCGCGCAGCGAATCCTGCCGGACCCTGGAAATGTCCTGCCCGTCGATGAATATCGCGCCGCCTTCCAGATCGTAAAAGCGCAGAAGCAGGTTCACCAGGGTCGATTTGCCGGCGCCGGACCGGCCGACCAGCCCGATTTTTTCACCCGGCTTGATGGCAAGGTTCAGCTTTTCGATGATGCCGCTTTCCTTGCCATAGTGAAATGTCATGTCCTTGAAGGTGATGGCGCCCTTCGGCACCGAAAGATCGGCGGCGCCTGGCGCGTCCTGCACGAGGCGCGGCGCGGAAATCGAGGTGATGCCGTCTTCAACCGTGCCGATGTTTTCAAACAGCGCCGATACTTCCCACATGATCCACTGGCTCATGCCATGCAGGCGCAGCACCAGCGACACAGGCACGGCGACCGCGCCGATGGTCGCCGCATCGATGAGCCAAAGCTGGATGCCGAGCGCCCCGACCGAA
>JBATMU010000026.1:0-2985 GCA_049289995.1 Rhizobiaceae bacterium
GCGTGCGCGTCCAGAACGTTCGCGATCTGGTGACCTGGCTGTTGCGTGACACCGCAGGCTGGAACCGCCAGCGTTTTGAACAGACCATCAAGAGCGGCGAAAACACCCCGGTGACGCTGGCCGCCCCGGTGCCGGTCTATTTCACCTATATTTCGGCCTGGTCGACCGGCGATGGCGTCGCCCATTTCCGCGACGACATCTATGGCCGCGACGGCGTCGACGAATTGCAGATTTCAACGGCGCTATAAGGCGGCTTGCGTTGCGCTATCCCGGGCCGCGCATCAAGCCCTAGCGGCGTTCCGCAATTTTATAGACCGCGTTGCGTTCGCGCTTCCCGACCGCGACGACCAAAACCAGCAGCTCGTGGTCCCGCACCTCGTAAACGAGGCGAAAGCCCGCATTGCGCAGCTTGATCTTGTAGCGTTCCTTGGCACCGTGCAGGCGCGCTGACGGGATTTTCGGGTTCAACAGGCGCTCGGCAAGCTTTGATTTGAACTGATCGCGGGTGACGCTATCGAGTTTGCGCCATTCCTTCAGCGCCTCGTCCAGAAAAGCAAGGCCATAGGTCATTGAACCAAATCGCCGTCAAATGTCATCCAGAGAGACCTTGTGGATGGCCTGTCCCTCCCGGGCATCGGCGATTGCGTTGAGTTCAAGGTCTTCAATTTGCGCCAGCATGGCCTCATAGGCCTTGGCCGGCACGCAATAAAAGGCGGGTTCGTTGCGGTTAAGAATCGCTACCGGAAATCCTTCGCCGGCGGCCACTGTGCCCATGGGGTTCTTCTTCAATTCGGAAACGCTGGCGCTGGTTGACGCAAATATCTGATGAGCCATAAAGAGCCTCCTAGTTGGCACATTTGATAGCACGCTTATCCGGTCTTTTCAAACTTCCGCTCAAAAATTACCTCAAATGCCGGAAAAAGGCATTGCGCTCTCGGTTTCGCCCGTATGCAGTTCGTGCTAGGTGCGCCAACCTCTCAGAATCTCGAAACGGGAAAGACAGCGTCATGGCGACTTCCAAGGGTTCCGCAGCCGATTTCTTCTCCATGCCGCTTGAAGAGCGCGATCCGGAAATTTTCGGCGCCATCCGCAAGGAGCTTGGCCGCCAGCGCCATGAGATCGAGCTGATCGCTTCGGAAAACATCGTCTCGCGCGCCGTCCTTGAGGCGCAGGGTTCGGTGATGACCAACAAATATGCCGAGGGCTATCCGGGCAAGCGCTATTACGGCGGCTGCGAATTCGTCGATATCGCCGAGGAATTGGCCATTTCGCGCGCCAAAAAGCTGTTTGATTGCCAGTTTGCCAATGTGCAGCCCAATTCCGGCAGCCAGATGAACCAGGCGGTGTTTCTGGCGCTCCTGCAGCCCGGCGACACCTTCATGGGCCTTGACCTGAATTCCGGCGGCCATCTCACCCATGGCTCGCCCGTCAACATGTCGGGCAAATGGTTCAAGGTTGTCTCATACGGCGTGCGTGCCGAAGACCAGCTGCTCGACATGGACGCCATTGCCGCCTCCGCGCTCGAGCACAAGCCCAAGCTGATCATTGCCGGCGGCACCGCTTATTCGCGCATCTGGGATTGGAAGCGTTTTCGCGAGATCGCCGATTCGGTCGGCGCTTACCTGATGGTCGACATGGCCCACATTGCCGGCCTAGTGGCAGGCGGCGTGCATCCCTCGCCGCTGCCGCATGCCCATGTCGTCACCACCACCACCCACAAATCGCTGCGCGGCCCGCGCGGCGGCATGATCCTCACCAATCACGAAGACATTGCCAAAAAGGTCAATTCGGCGGTGTTTCCGGGCCTGCAGGGCGGCCCGCTCATGCATGTCATTGCCGCCAAGGCGGTGGCTTTCGGCGAGGCGCTGCGCCCTGATTTCAAGGACTACGCCAAGGCCGTGGTCGCCAATGCCCGCACTTTGGCGGCGACGTTGAAATCCGAAGGTCTCGACATCGTTTCGGGCGGCACCGACAACCATCTGATGCTGGTTGATCTCAGGCCGAAGAACGCCACCGGCAAGCGCGCCGAGGCCGCCCTTGGCCGCGCCGCCATCACCTGCAACAAGAACGGCATTCCGTTTGATCCCGAAAAGCCGTTCGTCACCTCTGGCGTGCGGCTCGGGTCGCCGGCCGGAACGACGCGCGGTTTCGGCGAGGCGGAATTCCGCGAGATCGGCACGCTCATCACCGAAGTGCTGGACGGGCTGAAAAAGGCCAATTCCGACGAAGGCAACGCCGTGGTCGAAGCGGCCGTCCGCGCCAAGGTCGAGGCTTTGACCGCCCGCTTTCCGATGTATCCGTATCTGGGCTAGGGTCGCCCGGCAGATTCCTTTTCACCGCAGGCGGTTTCATGCGCTGTCCCTATTGCCAGTCCGAAGACACCCAGGTGAAGGACAGCCGTCCCGCAGAAGACGGGGCGGCCATCCGCCGCCGCCGCGTCTGCCCCGATTGCGGCGGCCGTTTCACGACATTCGAGCGCGTGCAGTTGCGTGATCTGGTCGTGGTCAAGAAGTCCGGCCGCAAGGTGGCGTTTGACCGCGACAAGCTGCTGCGCTCGGTCGAAGTGGCGGTGCGCAAGCGCAATGTCGATCCCGAGCGCGTCGAACGCGCCGTCTCCGGCATTGTCCGCCAGCTCGAAAGCACCGGTGAATCCGAAGTGGCCTCGATGGAAGTCGGACGGCTGGTCATGGAAGCGCTGAAATCGCTTGATGATGTCGCCTATGTCCGCTTCGCTTCGGTTTACCGCAATTTCCGCGAGGCCAAGGATTTCCACGACGTGCTTGGCGAATTGGATGGCGATCCGGCCCGGAATGCGGCGGATGGCGAGTGAAGCTGCAAGCAGCGACCGGCGCTACATGGCAGCCGCCATACGCCTGTCTGCCAGCCATCTCGGCTTGACTGGCACCAACCCGTCGGTCGCCACGCTGATTGTCAAGGACGGGAAAATCATAGGGCGCGGCGTCACGGCCCTTGGCGGGCGACCGC
>JBATMU010000027.1:0-11718 GCA_049289995.1 Rhizobiaceae bacterium
GTCGTGGGTCGTGGGTCGTGGGTCGTGGGTCGTGGGTCGTGGGTCGTGGGTCGTGGGTCGTGGGTCGTGGGTCGTGGGTCGTGAAAATTTCGCACAACGGCAATGACCGTCAACTTATTTCGAACGGCGAACCACCAACAACGAACGACCTACCTATCCCCTTCGCCCCTCAGCGCCGGCAAGCCAATCCCGGTGCTTTCAAAGCCGCCGTCAACGGCAATGGTCTGGCCGGTGACATAGCTGGCGCGCGGCGAGCACAGGAAGGCGATCACCTCGGCGATCTCGTTTTCCGAGCCGTAGCGGTTGAGCGGAATGGCGTCGTGATAGGCGGCGATGATCTGCGGCGAATGCACGGCCATGGCAAGCTTGGTGCGCACCGGGCCGGGCGCCACGCAATTGACCCTGATGCCATATTCGCCAAGTTCGGCGGCATATTGCTGGGTGAGCTGGATCACCGCCGCTTTCGAGGTGCCATAGGCGACCCTCAGCGTCGAGGCGCGCAAGCCCGAAATGCTGGCAATGTTGACGATGGCGCCGCGGCTTTGCTTCAGGGCCGGAATGGCCGCCTGAGAGCACAGGAAAACCCCGTCAAGATTGGTGGCCATCACGGTGCGCCAGCGGGCGAAATCGGTCTCTTCGATGGGCCCGAAATCGGCGACGCCGGCATTGTTGACGAGGCAATCGATGCGCCCGAACGCTGCAAGTGTCTCGGCTATAAAGGTGCTCACCTGATCGGGAAAGGACACGTCGTAACAAAGCGCCAGCCCGCCTGGCACTTGGCGGGCCGCTGACGCCAGCGTCTCGCCATCCCGGTCAACCATGGCGACACGGCAGCCTTCACCAGCCAGGATTTTCGCGGTCGCCAGCCCGATGCCGCGCGCCGCGCCCGTCACGATTGCCACCCGCTCCGCCACTTTGGCCGTCATGCCGTCCTCCTGCGCTTTCATCCTGTTCGCCAGATTGCAGGCAAGCCGTCAAGCCCTTGCCCCGCGCCGCGCTGCTCCTTAGTCTCGGACAAATCAACAGGATTGAACCATGCGCTTTGAAGGCACCGAGGCCTATGTCGCCGAAAAGGATCTGATGATTGCCGTCAATGCGGCCATCGCATTGGAGCGGCCGCTTTTGGTCAAGGGCGAGCCCGGCACCGGCAAGACCGAGCTTGCCCGGCAGATCGCCTCGGCGCTTGGCCTCGACCTGATCGAGTGGCACGTCAAATCCACCACCCGCGCCCAGCAGGGCCTTTATGAATATGACGCCGTGTCGCGGCTGCGCGACAGCCAGTTGGGTGACAGCCGCTTCAACGACATCGGCAACTACATAAGGCGCGGCAAATTGTGGGAGGCGTTTGCGGCGGACCGCAAGACCGTGCTGTTGATTGACGAGATCGACAAGGCCGATATCGAGTTTCCAAACGACCTTCTGCAGGAACTCGACCGCATGGAGTTCTTTGTTTACGAGACCGGCCAGACCATCAAGGCGGCGCACCGGCCGATCGTCATCATCACCTCCAACAACGAAAAAGAGCTGCCCGACGCCTTCCTGCGTCGCTGCTTCTTCCATTTCATCCGTTTTCCCGATCCGGCGACATTGCAGAAAATCGTCGACGTGCATTATCCGGGCATCAAGCAGGCGCTGGTCCATGCCGCGCTTACGCAGTTTTTCGAGATCCGCGACGTGCCCGGTTTGAAAAAGAAGCCTTCAACCTCGGAAGCGCTTGACTGGATACGCCTCTTGGTGGCCGACGACATTGACCCAGCCGACCTGCGCGCCGATCCGAAAAACCTGCTTCCCCGCCTGCATGGCGCGCTTTTGAAAAACGAGCAGGATGTGCATCTGTTCGAACGGCTGGCCTTCCTGTCACGCCAGCGCGGAAGCTGACGATTGGCAAAGCCTGCCCAAAAGCCCCGCGAAACCGATCTCTACCTGCCGGTCAAGGCCCTGCTGGACTCCCAGGGTTATGCGGTCAAGGGCGAAGTTGGCGCCGCCGATATCGTGGCTTTGCGCGGTCAAGACCCGCCGCTCATCGTCGAATTGAAGACCGGATTTTCACTGACCTTGTTTCATCAGGCCATTGCCCGCCAGGCGGTAACCGATGCCGTCTATGTCGCGGTGCCGCGCGGCAGCGGCGCAGCTTTCCAGAAAGCGGTGAAAAACAACATGGCGCTCTGCCGCCGCCTTGGCCTCGGCCTCATCCTGGTCCGGCTGAAGGACGGCCATGCGGAAATCAAGCTGGATCCCGCCCCCTATGCGCCGCGCAAATCCGCGGCGCGCCAATCGCGCCTGCTCAGGGAATTTGCGAGGCTCGAAGGTGATCCCAATACAGGCGGCTCCACCCGGCAGGGGGTGGTGACGGCCTACCGGCAGGATGCGCTGCGCTGTCTGGCGTTTCTCGTCGCAAACGGTCCGTCAAAGGCCGCCCATGTGGCGCGCTCCACCGGTGTGGAGGCAGCACGCGCCATAATGGCCGACAATCATCATGGCTGGTTTGAGCGGCTTGCCACCGGCATTTACGGCCTGAGCCCGAACGGGCAAAAGGCCGCCGCCGAAAGGCCGTGAGACATCAGGCCGGCAAAGCGCCGAATTCCCTGAAGGTCAGGAGCTTCTTGGCTTTCTCGTCCCAAAGCGTCAGCCGCACGCATTTCAGGCTATCCCGGAATGTCAGATGACCGATACCCTTGAGTTCGGGAAAGGCTTTCAGCGTCTGCGGCAGGCGGTGGAAGGGAATGCGGCTGACAATGTGGTGCACGTGATGAATGCCGATATTGCCGGTGATCCACATCAGCGGCTTGGGCAGGTCATAGAAGGAACTGCCGTGCAATGCCGCCTCTTCACGCTGCCAATCCGGCGCATGCTCCCAGAAGGTCGGGTTGAACTGGTGCTGCACGTAGAACAGCCAGACGCCGATCGACGCGCCCGCCACCACCAGCGGCATGTGCACGAGCAGGAAGGTTTTGAGCCCGAAAAACCAGATCATCAAACCGGCCAGCAAAATGATGCCGGCATTCGTGCCCATGGTTGAAACCCACGGGCTGACCCGATTCATGAAACCCACCGGCAGCCGGTGCTGCAGCACGAACATGTAGAACGGCCCGATGACGAAAAGCACCAGCGGATGCCGGTAGGCGCGGTATTTGAGCCGCCCGCGCCAATCACGCGCCCGGTATTCCTCGACCGTCAGCGTGTCGATATCACCAATGCCGCGCTTGTCGAGATTGCCGGACGAGGCATGGTGCAGGGCATGGCTGTGCTTCCACCAATCATAGGGAGTGAGCGTGAAAACGCCGAGCACCCGGCCCACCCAGTCATTGGCAGCACGCGAGGTGAACAGCGCACCATGACCGCAATCATGCTGGATGATGAACAGCCGCACCATGAACAGCGACGCCGGAAAGGCAGCAAGCAGCGCCAGCCAGCCACTGACCTGCATCAGCGCCCAGACCCCAAGCCAGGCGGCAATGAGCAGGGCGAAAGTGATGATGATTTCCAGAATGGCGCGCCGGTTGTCGGGAACTGCGAAAGGCATGAGTTTCGCAATCCATTGTCGGGAATCATCAGCCATCCGGAAATCTCTCAGTGAACCGAATTTGAAACCGCTGCAGCACCTGCCGACGCGGCGAATTCACGGTCTATATCAGCCCATTGCGACAATTGTGAAACCAAATCGACGCAGGTCTGCCTGAAATCTGTGCATTCTACCGGCGGCTGCAAGGCGTCAATACAGGCGCAGCAGAACCGGCAGCCAGCCCGCCCGCTGTGCCCAGTCCACCAGAACGGAGCCCGGAAGCACCAATAGCAGCCAGCTCGTATCGCGGAAAAAATCCCAGAGCGCCGAGGGTGAAAACGGTGTTGTCTCGCCATGCGTGGCAGGAATGCGCGCCTTCAGTGAAGGGAGGAGCCGCGGCACCGCCTTGCAATAAGCACGAAACGTGTCACCAAACCGGTTTTCAAGGAATTTTTCCTCGCCCAGAATGACAAAATAAAACGTCAAAAGCACAAAACCGAACAGGCCGGCGCCCAGAATCAGCGATTTCCACAGCATGCCGACCCCCAAAAGGCCGGTCGCCGAAAAGAAATAAAGCGGATTGCGCAAATGCCGGTAGGGCCCATCGGTAATCAGCAAAACGTCGGGCGTGCTGCCCATGTAAAGCGTCGACCAGCTGCGCCCGGCAATGAAGGCAAAGACATATATCGCGCCAAATTGCTGGATAAGACTGGCAAACAGGTGGTTGTCCGGCCAGGCCGACCGGGTTGTCAGCAAGAGTCCGATCAGCACGGGTGCGGCCAGCCAAAGGAAGCGGAATCGCTTTTTCTGGCGAATCGTGATGCTGGGCGCCGTCTCGGCTTTGCGCTTGTCAGGTGTCATCTTGGCCTCGGTTTGGATGGGCTGCCCCTTGGCATAGATTCCACAATCTGTATAGCAGGGTCAGCGCAGGCTGCCTGTGCGCCAATGCACTTCAGGCGTCCGGCCTGACCCGAGGCCAGGATGCTCAAAGACTTTCTCAACAGCTTCAATCACAAGACCACAACCTGGCCGGACCGCCACAAGGCGGTCATTGATGACGTCCGGGCCCTGATTGCCGCGCGCAGCCCGGCTGAACCCATTGCCGTGCTTGATGTCGGACTTGGCATGGCCATAAAGATCATTGGCCGGCAGAATGCACTCGGCAGCTACTACCTCGTCAAACGGTTTGAAACCGCCATCCGCAGGCTGCCGTTGCCGGACTATTTCTATGAAAACTTCGAGGCTCAGGAAATTGCCGACGCTTTTGCCGGCCTGCCTTTCCGCATGACCCTTGCCGACATCAATCCCAAGCTGCTCCGGTTGACCGCCGCCCAGATCGGCGATGCGGTGGAAGCCGTGGTCGCCGGCGACCTGACCATTCCGGAAAATCCTGCGTTTGAATCGCTGCGCGGCCGCTTCGACGCCGTATTCTGTTTCGCAACGATCGGCCGGCTCGGCAATCCGCAAAACCGGGCGGCCGGCATGGCCAATGTCGCCTCGTTCCTGAAACCCGGCGGCCTGTTGGCCACCGATGATCCCGAACGCAGCATCGTTTTGGCGCCGGTCGCCGGGCACCGGATGGTCTATTCACGCCAATAGGACTTGGGCGCCGCAGGATCTGCGCCATCAAACGGCTTCCCTTTGAGACGGAAACGCTCTAAGGAAAAATCGTGGTGATTTGGCCGGCCGGCTTGCAGCCACGTTAAACAAATCGCTAAACGGGCCGAGGAGGCTCGACCTCTTTTGGGACCGGTTGCGAGGAACGCGGCCGGTCTTTTTGTTTGGAAACTGCCATGCCGATCAAGATTCCCGATGGCCTGCCCGCCCGCACGACCCTTGAACATGAGGGCGTTGCCGTCATGGCCGAGACCGAAGCCGCCCGGCAGGACATCAGGCCGCTGCAGATCGCGCTTTTGAATCTGATGCCCAACAAGATCCGCACGGAGACCCAGTTCGCCAGGCTGATCGGCGCCTCGCCGCTGCAGGTTGAACTGACGCTGGTTCGCATTGGCGGCCACAAGGCCAAGAACACCTCGGAAGACCATTTGATCGCCTTCTACCAGACATGGGAAGAAGTCCGGCACCGCAAGTTCGACGGCTTCATCGTCACCGGCGCGCCCATCGAGCTCTTGCCATTTGAAGAGGTCGGCTACTGGAAAGAGCTGCGCAAGATTTTCGAATGGACAAAGACCAACGTTCATTCATCCTTCTTCATCTGCTGGGGTGCGATGGCCGCCGCCTGGCATTTTCACAAAGTGCCCAAGCATGCGCTCGCAAAAAAAGCGTTTGGCGTTTTCAGCCATGCCAATTTGGCGCCGGCCTCGCCCTACTTGTCAGGTTTCTCGGATGATTTCGCCATTCCGGTTTCGCGCTGGACCGAGGTGCGGGCGGCCGACATTCCTGCCGGAAGCGGGCTGGAGCCATTGATGGAATCACCGGTGACCGGCCCCTGCCTGTTGTCGGAACGCCAGGGCAACCGGCTCTACATGTTCAATCACATTGAATATGATTCAACCTCCCTCAAGGAGGAGTATGACCGGGATGTCGCCAACGGCGTGCTGATCGACGTGCCCGCCGGCTATTACCCGGATGACGACCCGACGAAAAAACCGTCAAACCGCTGGAAGAGCCATGCCCATCTGCTGTTTGGCAACTGGATCAACCAGGTTTACCAGTCGACGCCCTTCAACGCGGACGATATCGGCCGCTGAGAGGCTGATTGCGGTTGGCGCCGCTTGTGGCTAATGGTTGACGGCAGTGGCAAGGGGTTTCCTGTTGGCCGGCAAACGGATCATTCGGCATGGCTGGGTGCACGCACTTTTCCGGCCCTTTGCCGGCGTTGAGCGGCGCTGGCTGCGCATTTTGCTGCGCATCGGCCTTGCCCTCTGCCTGGCGCCGGTCGCGTTGACGTTTCTCTATGCGCCGAATTTCGTGCATCCCGTCTCCACCCTCATGCTGCGCGATCTGGTGATGTTGCGCGGATATGACCGGCAATGGGTGCGGCTGGAAAACGTGGCGCCGGTCATGGTGCATTCGGTCATCATGTCGGAAGACGGCCAATTCTGCGCCCATCACGGCATAGATTTCGGCGCGCTCAACCAGGTCATCGACGATGCCATGGACGGCGAGGCAACGCGCGGGGCTTCGACAATCTCCATGCAGACGGTGAAAAACCTTTACCTTTGGCCATGGCGTTCGGTCATCCGCAAGCTGGCGGAACTGCCTGTCGCCCTGATGTTTGACGCCATCCTCACCAAGCGCCGCGTGATGGAAATCTATCTCAACATTGCCGAATGGGGCCCGGGCATTTATGGCATCGAAGCCGCCGCCCGCCATCATTTCGGCAGGTCGGCGAAAAATCTGAACGCCCGCCAGGCGGCGCTGCTGGCGGTCACTCTGCCCAATCCGATCCTGCGCAATCCGGCCAAGCCCTCTTCTGGCCTTAAGAGGCTTGCCGCCGTTGTCGAGCGGCGCGCCCGGCAGGCCGGCGGCTATGTCGGCTGCGTCAAATAGGACCGCGGCTCCGAAGGCGGAAAAAAATCGGGGTCAACGCTGGTCAAAGCCGGAAAGGGCGTGTATAGGCACCCGACTTTCAATTCCGGCATTTGCGGAAGGCATCGGGCTTAGTGCCCCTGTTCTGCTTGCCCTCCGGTGGAGATTTCGATGGCTGTTCCTAAAAAGAAGACCTCGCCTTCCAAGCGTGGCATGCGCCGTTCGGCCGATGCGCTGAAGGCCCCGACCTATGTCGAAGACAAGAATTCCGGCGAACTGCGCCGCCCGCATCATGTCGATCTGAAGACCGGCATGTATCGCGGCCGTCAGGTGCTGACGCCCAAGGAAGGCTGAACCTTTCAGCCTTTTTCGCGTGCGAGGGACCGGCAATGCCGGTCCTTTTTGCGTTTGGGCCGGACGAGCATGCGGCACGGGCAAGGCTTGACTGCGGCCTTCTTCAACTTTCTAAGGGAAGTCCCTGTTTCGGAGACCGCCCATGTTTTCCCGCATTCCCCTGCTGATCCTGACCTTCATTGCCTATAATCTCGGCCTGGCCGGCATGTTCGGGCAAGGCGCCGATATCTGGGCAGGCGAGGTTTTCACGCTCTCCATGATGTCGGGCGGCCTTTGGACCATGACGCTGGGCGATCTCCTGATCGTGTTTGCACTGCTTTTGCTGTTTGTCGAAGTCCTCAAATCGACGCGTACCTCCAATGCCTCGATAATAGACCACCTGCTGTCGACCTTTGTGTTCGTGGCGTTTCTGGTCGAGTTTCTTCTTGTGCGCGGCGCGGCGCATTCGGTGTTTTTCACGCTTATGGTCATTGCGCTGATTGACGTTCTGGCCGGTTTCTCGGTCTCCATCCGCCAGGGCACGCGCGACGTGAACTACGGCAACTGACGATTGCGGCTTGCCATTTCTTAATCCTCCGGCGTTATTGTCGGCGTTCCAGCGGTCAGGGGGCGACAGGATGGACGAACATTCGGGCGCACCGGCCAATGGCCGACCGGCTTTTGAGCGCGCCGTGGCGGCGGCCATCGCCTTGGCAAAAACCGATGGCGAGGCGGCCGGCATCGCCATAATCGCGCTCGACCATCTCGACATCGTCAACATCGCCTTTGGTTTTGAAACCGGAGACCGCGTGCTGACCGATGCCATGGCCATCCTGTCAGGCGTCGTGCGCGGCGTTGACACTCTGGCCCGCATTTCCGGCTCGAAATTCGGCGTGGTCGTGTCCAATTGCGATGAGGAAAAGCTGCTTCTGGCCTGCCAGCGTTACCGCTCCGCTCTCCGCGACCATATATTTGAAACCGCCGCAGGCCCGGTCTCCGTCACCGTTTCGGTGGCCGCCGTTCTGGCGCCGGTGCATGCCTCGACGCCGCGTCAGGCAATTGGCAATGTGCAGATCGCCCTGGAGGAAGCCCGCCGCGACCGGTTCCGGTCAGTTGCCCTGTTTCGCCCCGATGGCCTGCGTGACAAGCGCCGGCTTGCTGATGCGCGTATTGCCCACAATGTCGTGGCAGCCATTGCCGAAGACCGGCTGCAGCTGGCCTTTCAGCCGGTTGTTGACGCCACAACCGGTGAAACACTGTTTCACGAAGCCCTGATCCGGCTCAGGGGCCAGGATGGCGCCTTGCATGACGCCGGTTCGTTCATTGGCGCAGCCGACCGGCTCGGGCTTGTCCGCATGCTTGACCACAAGGCGCTCGACAAGGTTCTGGAGGTGCTGGCCGCTGCCCCGGAGGCCGTTCTTTCGGTCAATCTTTCCAACGACACCGCTGCCGACAAGGCCTGGCTGAAGAAACTGACCGCCGCCATCGGGCGCCATCCGGACATTGCACCGCGCCTTATCATCGAATTGACTGAATCCCAGGCCGTGCTGGATCCCGACGCCACGCTGGCGGTTGCCAACGCCATCCGCGCGCTCGGCTGCCGGCTGGCCATTGATGATTTTGGCGCCGGCTATACCTCGTTTGCGCAACTGCGCTCATTGCCGGTGGACATCATCAAGATCGACGGCAGTTTCGCCGCCGATTCGCTGGTGGACACGCGCAGCGAAACCTTCCTGCGCGCGCTCATCGCCATTTCCCGCGCGCTCGGCGCAAAAACCGTGGTCGAATGGGTGACAGACGCGCCTATGGCCGCCCAATTCCGCGACTGGGGCGTGGATTGCTTGCAGGGATTCGGCATTTCGCCGCCGCTCGACACATCGCCCTGGGCGCGGGCCAAGGCCCGGCGCTGACTATTTGCCGAGATCGGCAATCTTGCGCTGCATGGCGGCAATTTGGTCCTTGAGTTCTTTCAGATCATCCTGCCGCCCGGCTTCGGGCTTTGGCGCGGGCGCTGGCGCAAGTCCGGGCGCGCCGGCCGAACCGAAGGGCGCAAACACCCGCATGGCGTTCTGGAAAATCTCGATATTGCGCCGCGCCTGCTCCTCGATGATCTTCACCGGCGCAGTCATGTCGAGCATGCCCGGTGTCGCTGCGCCGAATGCCGTGCTGATCTGGTCGCGCATCCGCTCCTGCTCCTTGCGGAAGGCCAGCATGGATTGCTCGAGGAAACTCGGCAGCACCATCTGCATCTGGTCGCCGTAATAACTGATGAGCTGGCGCAGGAACGGAATTGGCAGCATGGTCTGCCCATCCTTGCTCTCAAGCTCGAAAATGATCTGGGTCAGCACCGGATGGGTGATGTCATCACCGGTCTTGGCGTCCTGGACGGTGAAGTCCTCGCCCTTCTTGACCATGGCCGCCAGGTCTTCCAGCGTCACATAGGTGCTGGTGCCGGTATGATAGAGGCGGCGGTTGGCATATTTCTTGATGATGACCGGCTGGTCCTTTGCAGACATTTCCGGCGCCTCCGATGAGCCCAAACTTGCCGAAAACGCCTTTGCGGCGCTTTCATTGATAAAGACTATGCCCAAAATACGGGCAATGGGAAGCAGTTTGTGCATTGCACACCAATGCGCGCGCCCAACCGGTCTTGAACCTCTGTATTAAGCCGAAATTCCGGTTTGACAGGGCGCACGTAAAGGGCAAAGACACATTGACACAGGCACGAAATCCGCCTTCCGGCCTTGAAACAGGAGATTTTCATGACGTCCATCGTCGTCGCCAGCGCCGCCCGCACCCCTGTCGGCAGTTTCAACGGCGTTTTCGCCAACACCCAGGCCCATGATCTTGGCGCTGTGGCCATCAAGGCGGCGCTCGCCCGCGCCGGGGTGGATGCCGGGGAAGTCGATGAAGTCATCCTTGGCCAGATCCTTTCGGCAGGCGCCGGCCAGAACCCAGCCCGCCAGGCCGCCATGGCGGCAGGCATTCCCCAGGAGGCCACCGCTTGGGGCCTCAACCAATTGTGCGGCTCGGGCCTGCGCGCCATCGCGCTCGGCATGCAGCAGATCGCCACCGGCGACGCCCGCATCATCGTGGCCGGCGGCCAGGAATCGATGTCCATGGCCCCGCACTGCGCCCATCTGCGCAATGGCGTGAAAATGGGTGATTTCAAGCTGGTCGACACGATGATCAAGGACGGGCTGACCGACGCCTTTCATGGCTATCACATGGGCACGACTGCCGAAAACGTTGCCCGCCAGTGGCAATTAACCCGCGACGAGCAGGACGCCTTTGCCGTCGCCTCGCAGAACAAGGCAGAGGCCGCCCAGAAGGCCGGCCGCTTCAAGGATGAAATCGCCGCCGTCACGCTGTCTTCCAAAAAGGGCGACGTGATCATCGACGCCGACGAATACATCAAGCATGGCGTTACGCTCGAAAGCATCGCCAAACTGCGCCCGGCCTTTGACAAGGAAGGCACTGTGACCGCCGCCAATGCCTCGGGCATCAATGACGGCGCGGCTGCCGCCGTGCTGATGAGCGAAAAGGAAGCCGTGCGCCGTGGCATCACGCCGATGGTCCGCATTGCCTCCTGGGCGACGGCCGGCGTTGACCCGCGCATCATGGGCACCGGCCCGATTCCTGCCTCCCGCAAAGCGCTGGAGCGCGCCGGCTGGTCGGTAAGCGATCTCGATCTGGTCGAAGCCAACGAGGCTTTCGCCGCCCAGGCCTGCGCCGTCAACAAGGATCTCGGCTGGGATACCTCCATCGTCAACGTCAATGGCGGGGCGATCGCCATCGGTCACCCGGTCGGCGCATCCGGCGCGCGCATTTTCAACACGCTGGTGTTCGAGATGAAGCGCCGCGGCGCCAAGAAGGGTCTCGCCACGCTGTGCATCGGCGGCGGCATGGGCATCGCGCTGTGCGTTGAGGCGATGTGAAAAGAAGCGTCGTTCGTGGTTCGCAGTTCGAAAGAACGGCGGCTACGAACCACGAACAACGAACAACGAATTCCGGAGGAACCACCATGTCCAAAACCGCAATCGTCACCGGAGGCTCGCGCGGCATCGGCGCGGCCATTTCCATCGCGCTGAAAAACGCCGGCTACACAGTTGCCGCCAATTATGCCGGCAATGACGAAGCCGCCGCCAAGTTCACCGCCGAGACCGGCATCAAGACCTACAAATGGTCGGTCGCCGACTACGACGCCTGTGTTGCGGGCATCGCCAAGGTCGAGGCCGATCCCGGCCCGGTCGCTGTTCTCGTCAACAATGCCGGCATCACCCGTGACGGCATGTTCCACAAGATGACCCCGCAAATGTGGAACGAGGTCATTTCCACCAACCTGACCGGCCTCTACAACATGACCAATCCGGTCTGGGGCGGCATGCGCG
>JBATMU010000028.1:0-13366 GCA_049289995.1 Rhizobiaceae bacterium
GAATTGAACGGGCGGCAAAGAAGGCCGCGCGTGTCAGCCGCGTGGTGACCGCGCCCACCATGGCCTGGCGCGGCACCGACCAGATGTCGGTTGTGCCGGTGACGATGAAGCCGAGCTTTTCCTGAACGCGCAGCGAAGCGCGGTTGCCGGCAAAGGCCGACGAGCGGATTTCGCCGATATCCCGCTTTGCGAACACATGGGCCAGCAATGCGCCCAGCGCCTCGGTCATGAAGCCGCGGCCCTGCCAGGGCGCACCCAGCCAATAGCCAAGCTCCGCATGGCCAAGGCCATATTCGATCGACGCCACGCCGATAAGCCGTTCGCGGTGAATGGTGAAAACGTCATCATCCCCCTGCCGGACGCTGCCGATCCAGTCGGCGGCGTCGCGGCGGTGATAGGGCTGCGGCACGCGCGCCAACATGCGGGCCACGGCGGGGTTGGCCAGCCAGAGCGCAATGTCGTCGGCGTCATATGCGATGGGTGGTCTCAGGCTGAGCCGCCGTGTCACCAATATGTCCATAGTGCCGTCCTCCAGGCAAAGAAAAAGGGGAGATGGCTGCCCATCTCCCCTGATCCTTTTGCTGGCGGCGATCTGCCAGGCACCGGTTCCCGAGATGGGCGCCGGTGGTGGTGTCGCGGAACCGGCTACTCCGCTGCTTTGGCGATCGGGTTGACCGATACATAGGTTCGGCCGTTGGCTTTTTTCTGGAACGCGACATGACCGGCTTGCATAGCAAACAGGGTATGATCGGTGCCCATGCCGACATTGGCGCCGGCATGCCAGGTGGTGCCGCGCTGACGGATGATGATGTTGCCGCTGATGACGGCTTCGCCGCCGAACTTCTTCACGCCAAGGCGCTTGGATTCTGAATCGCGACCGTTGCGCGATGAACCGCCAGCTTTTTTGTGTGCCATGGAATTTCTCCTTCGTTCTTTCTATTATTCGCCCTTGGCGGCCTTTTGGTCAACCTTTGCACGCGGCGGCTTGCCGGCAAGCAATTCCTTGGCCTGTTCGATCCACTCTTCGGTGTCCGAACGGCCGCCGAGGTCGAGGTCCGCATCGAGCTTGGCGAGTTCGTCCGCGCTCATGGCGGCGATCTGCGACAGCGTGGTGATGCCCGCGCCGGCCAGCTTCTTCTTGAGGACCGGGCCGATGCCGCCGATCAGGGCGACGTCGTCCTTGACGCCGTCGGCAGCTTTGGCGGCCTTCTTGGCCGGCTTTTCCGCAGCCGGAGCCGACATCAGCGCTGCCGGTGCAGATGATCCGGCATCAGCAGCCTTGGCAGGCTTTGCAGCCTTGGAAGGCTTGGCGCCGCCCGTCAGGATCTCGGCGATCACCACGGTGGTCAACAGCTGGCGATGGCCGATGGTGCGGCGCGAATTCTGGCGGCGGCGCTTCTTGAAGGTGATGACCTTGGCGGCGCGGTGCTGGTCGGTGATTTCGCCGGTGACGAGGGCGCCTTCAACGAAGGGCGCGCCAATGGCGGCATCGGCGCCTGTGCCGACCATCATGACATGGCCGAATTCGATAATGTCGCCAACTTCGCCGGCCAGGCGTTCGATGGTGATCTTTTCATTGGCGGCGACGCGATATTGCTTGCCGCCCGTTTTGATGACTGCGAACATCATTTGTCCTTTCGGTGTCCGGTCCGGCCTTGCGGCGCTTGCGCGCCTTGGCCGTCTTTTTATCAGCCTTGCGGGGTTTTGAGCCTTGCTCCGGCCGGCAGCGCAAAAAACGTCGCCATCGGTGCAAAGCACGACCGGCGCGGAGAGACCCCACGCCGGATGCGCGCCGTCCCTAGAGCAGGGTTTTGGCCGAGTCAAGGCAAGCCGCGCGGAATTCGCGGCCAAGGCGCGCGAAAGTCCTTGTTTCGGCAGGCGTCACCCGCTATTGAGACGCCGCTTGGACCAAGCCGGCCCCAATCATGCGGAGAGGTGGCAGAGTGGTCGAATGCACCGCACTCGAAATGCGGCATGCTCGCAAGGGCATCGGGGGTTCGAATCCCTCCCTCTCCGCCATTTTCTGACTTCGGGCTTTGCTCCAGCCGGGGCTTCGCACAAGCTCGGACGGCCCTTGGCCTTGCGAACCCCACGGGTTCGAAATATCTCCGCGATGCTCCGCCAATTGTCTTGCAAATCTGCGCCTGGCCATCAATTTCGTTTCAAAGTCCGGACTGATCTACCGCATTTTAATGACCGAATTCAGCGTGCCTTAGCGCGCTTGCTGCATGATAGGTCATGGCTGCTATCATTCAAATGCGCAGGCCCAGCCGCGGCCGCGCTTCACCGCTGGCAGTGCCGCTGGTCCTCATGCTGGGCGGAACCGCAGGCGCGGGCTATTTCGCTGAAGACCTGTCATTGGCGCCGTTCAAGGCTGCCATGCCGTTTTCCGGCTGCGCGATCAAAGGCAATGTCTCCATCAATAGCGCCGAACGGATCTATCATGTTCCGGGCCAGGAATTTTACGACGAAACCCGGATCAGCTTCCGGCATGGCGAGCGCTGGTTCTGCTCCGAAGCAGAAGCCAGGCAGGCCGGATGGCGCAAGGCGCGGCTTTGATGTCTAGCGCATGATGCCTTAGGCCATGACACCATAGGCCATGCCAAATCCCGCCAGGGCAATGGCGCTGCCGGCAAGCCGGACCAGACGCGGATTGCGGACGGACAGGGCGGCAAACAAACCGGCTGCATGCAGGCTTGCAGTGGCGGCAACGAAACCCAGACCGTAGGCGAGACCCGAGGCGTCAACCGGCATTTCCGCACCATGCGCGGCGCCATGCGCGATGGCAAACAGCGATACCAATACCGCACCTGCCCAAACCGGCAGGCGCAGGCCCATGGCGATGAACAGGCCAAGCGTGACAATTGAAGCGGCGATCAGGTTTTCTGCAAAGGGAAACATGCCGCCGCCGGTGGTGAGGGCGGCGGATGCGGCCATCACGCTGACAAAGCTCGCCGGAACAAGCCAGCGGGCGCGGCCGCCCAGCCAGGCCGCCCAAATGCCGACGGCCACCATCGCAAGAAGGTGATCGGCGCCGGTCAGCGGGTGGCTGAGGCCCTGCAGGAACCCGGAGGATTGGCCGAGCGCGGAGTGGGCCGAGGCCGGCAAGGCAGACAAGAGCAGCAATGCGGCGCTTGCGGGCAGGATCGGTTTTTTCATTGCCTGTTTCCTTGGATTTGATCAGCTGATCTTGATGCTTGAGCGTTCTTCGCCATCGGGGCCCGCCACATGCACGGCGCAGGCAATGCACGGGTCGAAACTGTGGATGGTGCGTTGGATTTCCAGCGGCTGGTCCGGATTGTGCAGGGAGTGCCTGTCCATCAGCGCCGCCTCATAGGGCCCGGGTTGGCCGGAACCGTCGCGGGGACCGGCATTCCATGTGCTTGGCACCACGGCCTGATAATTGTCAATCAGTCCGTCCTTGATGACGATGTAATGGGCGAGCGCGCCGCGCGGGGCTTCCATGAAGCCGACGCCCTTTGCCTCCTTGGGCCAGGTTGACGGATCCCATTTCTCGGCATTGTGGACCGAAAGGTCGCCCGCCTTGATGTTGGCGATCAACGCATCAAGCCAATCCATCATCTGGTCGGCGATGATCTTGGATTCCAGCGTGCGCGCCGCCGTGCGGCCAAGCGTCGAGAACATGGCTTCAAGCGACAGGTCGAGCGTTTTCAGGACACTGCCGGCCAGCGCCTTGGTCGGCTCATGGCCCGAGGCATAGAGCATCAGCACGCGGGCCAACGGTCCGACCTCCATGACCTTGCCGCGCCAGCGCGGCGATTTCAGCCAGGAATAGCTCTTATCGACATCAAGCTGGCTGTAGGGGGGCTTGGGGCCGTCATAGTTGAGTTTCGTCTCGCCGTCATAGGGATGCAGGCCTTTGTCCTTGCCGCCGGAATAATCGTACCAGGAGTGCGAGACGAATTCCTGCACCTGTGAGGGGTCGTTGAGATCGACCGGCTCGATATGGCTGAGGTCGCGGTTGAGTATGGCGCCGGACGGAATGAACCAGCTTGACGGGTCATCCATGCCCTTGGCCGGAAAATCGCCGACGGTCATGAAATTGCCTACGCCTTCGCCGCGCGCAAACCAATCCTTGTAGAAGCCGGCAATGGCCACAGTGTCGGGCACATAGACCTGATCGACAAAGGTCTGCATCGACTTGATGATGGAGCGGATGTCTTCCAGGGCCAGGATGTTGAGCGTGGTGGCAGCTGATCCGGACGAGCCGGGTGCGGCCGAAATCGGGCTCGGCGCGCCGCCGACCAGAAAATTAGGATGCGGGTTCTTGCCGCCGAAAATGGCATGCAGCTTGACCACGTCGCGTTGCCAGGAGAGCGCTTCCAGATAATGGGCGACCGCCATCAGATTGGCTTCCGGCGGCAGCTTGTAGGCCGGATGGCCCCAATAGCCGTTGGAGAAGATGCCGAGCTGGCCGGCCTCGACAAAGGTCTTCAGCTTCTTCTGCGTATCGGCGAAATAGCCGGGACTGGATTTCGCCCAGGGCGACAGCGATTGGGCCAGCGCCGACGTGGCGGCCGGATCGGCCTTCAGCGCCGATACCACGTCGACCCAGTCCAGCGCATGGAGGTGGTAGAAGTGCATGACATGGTCATGGACATATTGGGCGGCGATCATCGGGTTGCGGATCAATTGCGCATTGGCGGGAATGGAATAATTCAGCGCGTTTTCCACCGCCCGCACCGAGGCAATGCCGTGAACAAGCGTGCAGACGCCGCAGATGCGCTGGGCGAAAGCCCAGGCTTCGCGGGGGTCGCGGCCCTTGAGGATGATCTCGATGCCGCGCACCATGGTGCCGGAACTGTAGGCGGCGGCAATGGAGCCGTCGGCTGCGGTTTCGGCTTCGATGCGCAGATGCCCTTCGATGCGGGTGATCGGGTCAACAACGACTCTTTGGCTCATTTTCAGACCCTTTCTCAATCGATCAGATGGTCGGCAACAAGTTCAAGCAGGCTCTCGGTCCGCTTGCCCCAGTTGAAATGCTTGGCGCCCAGGTCGAGCGTGATGCGGCACTGGCCGCAGGAGGTGATGAAGCGCTGGGCATTGGCGTCGTCCACCTGGCGCATCTTCATCTCAAAGACCTTGTGGCGCAGCGGTGCGGCGCGGGCGTTGGAGACGACGCCGCCGCCGCCGCCGCAACAGAAGCCGAGATTGCCCGAATCCTTCAATTCCTTGATCTCGACGCCAAGGGCTTTAAGGACGGCGCGCGGGGCGGCCTCCAGCCCGCCGCGGCGAACCATCTGGCAGGGATCATGGAAGCTTGCGGTTTCGCCGATCTGCGAGAGCCTGATCTTGCCTTGGCCAACGATCTCGGCAAGGAACTCGCTCATGTGCAGGATGCGCACGGGGATTTTGTCTCCATACCAACGGGCGGCCTCCCAGCGGGCGGCGCCATAGGCATGGCCGCATTCCGGCAGGATCACCGTATGGGCGCCAATCTTGATCGCCGTGTCGATGATCGAGCGCGTCAGTTTTTCCTGCAGGTCGGTATCGCCGCCGATGAAGCCGGTATTGGATGCGTCAAAGCCTTCCTGATGCATGGTCCAGGAAACGCCAAGCTTGTTCATGACCTTGGCGGCGGCGGCCATCGAACGGGTATGGTCGCCCAGTTCGGCGGGCGCTGCGGTGAGCAGATAATCGGCTTTTTCGAGATCGCAGGGAATGGCGACGCCATGCGCCTCGCTGATTTCATTGAGAATGTCCGGCAGGTCTTCAGCCGGCGTTGCGGTCGAATTCCACGCCTGGGCGGTGCGGTCCATCAGGGCGAGGCGCTCGGGCATCAGGCCGGCCTTGTACATGCCGTGCCGGGCTTCCTTGACGAGCTCGGCAATGTCGATGCCCATCGGGCAGACCATGGTGCAGCGGCCGCACATGGTGCAGCTGTCATAGATCAGCTCCTGCCAGCTTTCGAGTTCCTCGACCGTCACTTTTGGCGTCAGGCCAAGCATGCGGTAGAAGGGGGCAAAGGGTCCCATTTCGCGCTTATAGGCTTGGCGGAACGGCTCGAGCTTGTAGACGGGCGTGTATTTCGCCTCGCCGGTGGCGAGGTAGAAATGGCAGGCCTCGGCGCACATGCCGCAGCGCACGCAGGCCTCCATGTGGATGGCGGCGGTGACGCCGAATTCGCGGACAAAGCCTTTCATGGCCTTTTCGGTGCGTTCGGCATCGGACAGCTTGCCCTGTGCATCGAACTTTGCGGTGACGGCTGCAACGCTCATAATTCAACACCCCTGTGGCTGAAGCGGATGCCTGTGGCGCCGCGCGAGAAGGCAAAGAGGAAGGCATGCATCAGCTTGCCGAACGGGAACCAGATGAAGAAGGCGCAGACAGACAGGATGTGCAGGCCAAGCAGCGTCTCATAGCGTGCGCCGAGATGGCTGGTTGCCAACAGGCCGGTGATGACCGGAAGCGCCGTCATGGCCCAGGACATATAGTCGCCGACGCCGGAAAGCAGCCTGCCGACCGGATGGAAAATCCGGCGTGACAGCGCCGCGACAAGCGCGGCCAGCGTCAGGACACTGACGCCGTAGATCAGGTTGGACGGCAGCACTGGCCAGGAAAGGCCGGTGAGGCTCTCGATGAACAGGATGTGCGGGGCGAGCCCGAAGACAATGACCGCCAGGCCCAGATGGAAGACATAACTGTTGAGCGTGGTGAAAACGGTGCGCTGGATGAAGGCCTTGTTGGGCCACATGCGCCGAAAAATGGTTTTCAGCGCGGCAATTGGGCGGGACGGCGCGCCTTCGCGCGGCGCGGACATGTCGCCGCGCCTGGGCAGCATGAGCACGCCCACGAGCCGCCACAGTGTTCCCAGGACGAAGACGGCGAGCGACACCTGCAGCGCCGGTCCGCGGGCGAAATCGAGAAGCTCCATGATTCATGCCTCCTTGAGGGTGTTTTTTCGCCGCGCACGGGCCAAGGCCGCAGCGCCTGCACCGATTGCCGCGCCGGTCATTGCAGCTGCGCCCAGCGTCTGGCCAAGCGTCGGTCCAAAGCCGGCCGTGCCGGCCGACAACGGCTTGTAGAGGCCGCCGCGATCCCAGAACCCCGGCTCGGAACAACCGATGCAGCCATGCCCGGACTGGATGGGAAATGAAACGTTTCCGTTCCATTTCAGTGTGGCGCAGGCGTTGTAGGTCACCGGGCCCTTGCAGCCGAGCTCGAACAGGCACCAGCCTTCGCGGGCGCCGGCATCATCAAAACTCTTGGCGAACATGCCGCGCTCATAGAACGGCCTGCGGTAGCAGCGGTCATGGATGGTTTCGCCGAAGAAGGATTTCGGCCGCCCGCGTTCATCAAGTTCCGGCAGGCTGCCGAAGGCCAGCACATGGGCGATGGTCCCGGTCATGGCCTCGGGAATGGGCGGGCAGCCGGGAATGTTGATGACAGGCTTGTTCTTGACCAGATCGGAAACCGCCACCGCGCCGGTCGGGTTGGGATCGGCAAAGGGCAGACCGCCAAAGGCCGCGCAGGTGCCAACCGCGATGACGGCGGCGGCGTTTTCCACGGTCTCGGCCAGGATATCGACATTGGTATGGCCGGCGATCATCGAATAGACGCCGCCATCCTTTGTCGGCACCGATCCGTCGACAATCACCAGATATTTGCCCTTGTTCTCCTCCATGGATTGGCGGCGGGCGTTTTCGGCAGCCTCCCCGGAGGCGGCCTGCAAGGTGTGGTGATAATCCAGCGAGATGAAATCGAAGATCAGGTCTTCAAGGGTCGGGCTGTGGGACCGGGTGATCGCCTCGGTGCAGCCGGTGCATTCCTGGAATGACAGCCAGATCACCGCCTGCCGGCGCGCCTTGGCCAGGCCTTCGGCCATGGCAGGCGCCATGGATGGCGGCAAGGCCATGATGCCGGTCAGCCAGGTCGCGTATTTCAGGAAGGCGCGGCGGGATACGCCGCGGCGCGCCAGCATGTCGCCCAGCGTTTCGTCAGCCTGTATGGCAGGCCTGTCTTGGCCGGTCTCAAGCATGGTGATTCTCCTTGGAAGATGGCAGGGCGGATTGCTTTGGCGCGCTGGCCAGGCTGGCGAGGCGCTTGGCTGCGGCAGCGATATCGGCAGAATGGGCAAGCAGGATCGGCGGCACGCGCGCCACCACGACCTGCTCGGCAATGACCTTGTCTTCGCCGCCGGCATGGGCGATCCACCAGACGCCCGAGAATCCGGTTTCGGCAATTTCACTCGGGCCGGAGACATCGAGTGTGGCAGCAACCTCGCCCTGGCCCAGACGCTGGCGCAGATCGTTCCTGTCAGCCTCGGTCATCGGCAAGTTTTTGAGGTCTATCACTTCGCAAATGTCAGGATCACCCGCCAGCCTGCCGAGGCTGAAGGTGATTTCGGCAAGGATCGCATCGGCCATGCCGGTCAGCCGCGACTGTGTGCCGCGCGGGACGGGATGGGTCACGTTCATGCCATTGTCTCCAGATGCGGGGCCGGGGGCTGATTCATGCCGGGCCGCCAACGACGGACCAGCGCCATGGTTTCCAAAAGGACTTGCGGCATGGCCGCCTCGACGGGCGGCGACAGCGTCATGCCGAGCGCCGTGGTCAGCGGCTGCACCGCCACCAAGGCGCGGAACACCGGCGCAGAACCGGCAAGCATGGCCGCTCCCATGAGATCGGCAAGAGCAACTTCATGGGCGGTCTTCTTGACCCCGCCAAGGATGGCATCCATGGCCGCACCTTCGAAAACCCTGACAGTGCCGGGTGCGGCGCCGAACGAAGCAGCATCAATGGCGATGAAGCCGGCGCAATCCTCGATTTCCGGCAAAAGGCTCAGGCCCATCGTGCCGCCATCGCGCAGGCTGATCTGTGCATCCAATGCGGACGGACTGGCGAGAAGGCTCTCTATCGCCAGAGGGCCTGCGGCATCATCGCCCAGCAGGCTGTTGCCAAGGCCCAGTATCAGGATTGACGGTCCGGCGCTCATGGGCGTGATCCTTGTTCCCTGACGCCAAGCTCAACCCATTTTGAAATCCGCTCGTTGATTTAGCGCAAGGATCGCCAATTATTTATGCTTAGTCTCGAATATGTGCTGCAGCGCTGCCGCTGCCTTGATTGGGCGTTTTTGAGATGTGCCTGGCTATCCCGATGCGAATTGCCGAAATCGACGGATTTTCGGCGCGTTGCGTAGCAAGGGGCATCGAGCGCCGGGCGAGCCTGTTCCTTTTGCAGCACGAAACGCTTGCGCCGGGTGACATGGTCATGGTGCATGCCGGCAACGCCATCCAGATCATGAGCGAGGAAGAAGCACGGCTGGCCTGGGACCTCTATGATGAAATGCTGGCAGCGGATCCGGATGGGGCGGATGCACTTGTTCCGCAGATCGTCCAAGGCGGCTGAGCAAAGGCAGGTTCGCTTTGCACATCCGCTTGCCGGAGCTGCCGCGCTTGCGTATCTCAGGAGCGGGATATGCGGGGAAACGCGGCGGGGAAGAATGAATGCGCGGACGGGCAATCACCCTTTCGACCGGTCGGCGCATCGTCCAGGATTTGGTCGCCATTTCCGGCGCGCCCAAAGGCTGCGGCTACAAGCGAATGCAACTGGCGCCGGTCATTGCCGCCATACGGGCAGCGCGGTCGCCGACGACGCTGACAATCGTTCTGGCCAAGGCCATAGCCTTGGTGGCCGATGAATTTCCGGTATTGCGGCGCATGTATGTGCGCCTGCCGTGGCCGCATCTTTATGAGGTGCCGCACAGCGTTGTTTCCTTGGTCATCAAACGTCAGATCGATGGCGAAAGCGCCTTGTTGTTTTCACGCATAACCAATCCGGCAGGGATGCCGATCAAGCGGCTGTCCGCCATCATCCGGTCGCAGCGAAAGGATCCGGTCGAAAAGGTCGGCAGCTTCAAGACCGCGCTGAGGATCGCCCGCCTGCCGCTTATCCTGCGTCGCCCGCTCTGGTTGTTGGCCCAGAACATCGGACGGGTGCGCGCCTCAAAGTTCGGCACAGTCGGCGTGACGGCAATTGGTGCAACCGGGGTGACGCCGACTTATCTTGTGCATCCGATGACCACGGTTATCTCGTCCGGCCCGGTCAGCGCGGACGGTGAAGCCGACATCGTCTTGTCATTCGACCATCGCGTTTACGACGGGCATGACGCTGCCGCGATCCTGCGCCGACTTGAAGACATTCTGCTTGGGCCAATTCTGGACGAGCTTTGCGGCATGGCGCGCTGACCAGGCTCTAAAGCGCGTTGCGGAATGTCCGGCTGGTCATCAAGAGCCGCCAGGCAAGGCTGACATCGGCCTCTTTTACCGGCACGGACGCTGCGCAATAAGCATCAAAGGTGCGGCGGATCTGCCGGTAGAAGGCCGGATCAAGCACGGTCAGGCCGTTTTCGGTGTCGTGAATGAATGAGCGGTGGTTGAGATTGACACCCGACAGGGTGACCAGCCTGCCGTCGATCATCAGGATCTTGGAATGCAGGAGCACGCCCGGCTCCTTGTAGTCATAGATGGCAATGCGCCCGGCATGCTTTTCCACGAAAATCTGGTTGACGGCGGTCAGGATGGCGCCGCCGAGGTCGCCTGACATGTCAATGCGCCCGACAATGGTGACCTTGACGCCGCGGTCAAGCGCCGCCTCGATCGCAGCGCCGATGACCGGTGTCAGGCTGAGATAGGGGTTGACGATCTCGATTGTCTCCGACGCTGCGTTGATCAAATCCGCATAATAGGTTTCCAGGGCAGCGCCGTCGGCATAGGGCACGGAGATGAAGTGCCGCGCCAGCCGACCCTTTGGCCGGGCACCCGTCCGCGCCGGCAGGGAAAATGGCCGGCCGATATAGGTCTTTGCATCGGCGTGCCAAAGCGTCGACAGATGCGCGGCCATGGTTCTGACAGCCGCTTCACCGGTGATGGCGACGTCGAAATCGCTCCAGTTCGAATAATAGTTGAGGTTCAGCCCGCGCAAGGTGGTGTATTGCTGAAGCTCGGGATAGGCGGTCAGGTCGACCGGCTTCTTGAACAGGAAGCCGTCATGGATGTTGCGGCCGCCGATGATGGCGACGGATTTTCCGGGCTGGCGGGCCAACGTGGCCAGCATTTTGACATGATGGACCTTGTGGAATTCCGACAAGCGGTCCTCGGCGCCCGATCCGGCCGGCGCTTCCCATTCGAAAGACCGGAAGGCAATATTGGCATGGGCTGCCGCCAGCCTTTCAAGCAGCATCCGGTCCTTGTCGCGCTCCAGGACGGCGGAAGTCAGGATGCGAACGACCGTGCCGCGCGCCGCATGATGGCGCAGCAGGCGCTCCATCACCCGTCCTGAAAAATCTGCCTTGATGTCGAGATAGGAGACATAGATCAGGCTGAGGTCGGGGGCGTTTGAGAAATCGAGCGGCAGTCCCGGATCGCCTTCGGCAAAGAAGCGTTCGGGCAATGGCGTGCCGAGCAGCGCCTTGACCTTGGCGTTGAAGCCATCACGCTCGTTCTTGAGGGGCCTGGGTGCGCCTGGGTCAAACGCACAGGTCTGCGACAGCCAGCGGCTGGCAAAGAAGGCTTTTTCGAGCGGCGGCCCAGAGGCGGCCCCTGGTGCGCATATGTCGAAGCGGCTGTCGAAATCCGCAAGCCCGGGATTGGCGCGGTCTTCGCGCTCAAGCGTCAGCGAGCGGCTTTTCCCATTGAACGACACCGAACCGGTGCAATTGTTGAGTTCTGCGGATGGCAGGAGCAACAGGCCGGTGTCGCCTTTGTTGCCGGCTTCAACGCGGATTGAGACCGGCTCGCCTGCGGCGAAGTCACGGTTTCCGGTTGCGGATTTCACCAGGAGCGCGCCGTCGCAGGTCAGGGCGATCTTGGCCACGGGCGCATCAATCAGGATGACGGCAATTTGCGTGGACAGGGCATGAAGCCCGGAAAACGCGAAGGCCGCATCGCTTGCGTCCTTGGCCTTTGGCGCCAGGAACAAGGTTTGCTCGGCAATCCGCCAATTGCCCGAATAGGAATAAGCGCCAGGTTTCAGCGCAACTGGCTCGACGAGGGGTGATTGGGCAGGACGGGCAAGTTTGGCGAGGCTGGTGCTCAGCGGCGTGAAACGGCTGTCGTCGGAGGCGCGGGTGGCAAAGCTCGCCTTGCCGGAGCGGTCCAGCCCGGCCAGCGCCACCAGCGCCGAAAGGCGGGCGGCATAGATTTGTTCGGCAATGGCGGCATCGCCGCCCGTCTGCAAATCCTGGGCAATGGCATTCAGGCGGCCGGCCTCATTGGCGCAGCCGCCAGTCAAGGCTGTGCAAAGCACCAGAACTGCCCGCCATGACCCCGATACCTGCACGTCTATTGTGCCCCCATGCCATATCGGGTGGCCAATACGCCCTTTTGGCGTGGCGGCAACAGGCCGTGCGGAAAAATCTTGCAAAACTGCACGGTGTAAAAGCGGCCGATAGAACGGGCGCGGCTGCGCATGGCGGCATCGGCCTTCTCATCGGATTCGATGGCCAAAGCGGTCTTCTTCAGCGCCTGATTGCAGGCGCAATGATCTTCGCCGGAAATGTAGCACACATCATGAGCAAGGCAGGCGGCATCAAGCTGGTCCGCCGGCTTTGCCGACAGATCGCCATGGCGGGCGCCATAGCCGCAATAATTGCCGGATACAAAGGGTGAAGGCGGGTTGCCGCGTTCGAGAAGGACTGTCTGCCGCCCCTGTGGCAAGGGGACTGCAAACGGATTGCCGCAACCGCCAAGCAGCAGTGTGAATGCCATGCTCACCCCGGCCACAAACATGCCCGAACGCCGGACACTCTTCGGTTCCGGCATTGCAAAGCTCATCGCATCCAGAGATTCCGTCATGACGTGCGAAATGTCCTTGATTGGCGTCAAGCTGCCGTTTTCAGATAAAAATGGCCCTTTCGCGGTCAACAAGTCCATGCACAAAAGCTGCGGCAGCTTGAAGCGGGCGCTGGCCGCGGCCGCTTTCGTGATGGACCAGCCAATAGGTGCGGCGAATGTCCGCAAATCCCGGCACCGGCAAAAGTCGGGAATCGCCGGCGGCGACAAAGGCATGCAAAATGCCGATGCCTGCGCCTGCGGCAACCGCCGCCGCCTGGCCAAGGGCGGAGGACACCGCCAGATCCGGCGGGCGCCTGATGCCGAATTCGGCGGCGTAATCAAGCGCCGGCGCCATGACCAGGTCGGGGACATAGCCAACCAGCCGATGGCGGGCGATGTCCTGGGCAGTTTCGGGCAGGCCATTCTGTTCGGCATAGAGGCGCGAGGCATAGAGCCGCAGCGCGTAGTCCACGAGCTTGGCGGCTACCAGCCGGCCCTCCTGGGGGCGTTCGACAGTGACCGCCAGATCAGCCTCGCGCCGCGACAGCGAAAAGGCGCGCGGCACCGGCACC
>JBATMU010000029.1:0-8833 GCA_049289995.1 Rhizobiaceae bacterium
TCGTGCTGCCGGGGGCGGCGCTGATCACGCTCCTGTCGGCTATTTACCTGCAGGCAGGCGAAACGCCGCTAGTTTCGGGCCTGCTGTTCGGGCTGAAAGCGGCGGTTCTGGCCGTGGTGCTGGAAGCCCTGCTCAGGGTCGGCAAGCGCGCGCTGAAAACCCGCCAGGCCCATGTGACGGCATATGCTGCCTTTGCAGCAATCGCGCTCCTGCAGCTGCCGTTTCCGCTGATCGTGCTGGCCGCCGCCATTACAGGCGCAATCCTCGGATCAGGCGGCAAGGCCGGCATTGCTGAAGTGAAACAGGAGCCGGTCAATCTGGTCCGCCACGGCCTGCATGTCGGGGCGTGGCTGGCGGCATGGCTTTTGCCACTGGCCGCCTTATGGTTCGCGCTTGGCAGCGCCAATGTGTTTGCGGCGGAAGCCATGTTCTTTTCCAAGGCGGCGGCAGTGACTTTTGGCGGCGCCTATGCGGTGCTCGCCTATGTCGCCCAGCAGGCAGTCGAGGTGCATGGCTGGCTGAAACCCGACGAAATGCTGACCGGGCTTGGCTTGGCGGAAACCACGCCGGGGCCGCTCATCCTGGTGCTGGTCTTCGTGGGCTTTCTCGGCGGCGCGCGGCTTGGCGGCATTGGCGAGCTGTCGGGCGGGCTGACCGGGGCTGCGGTGACGCTGTGGTTCACCTTCGTGCCATGCTTCCTGTGGGTGTTTGCAGGAGCGCCCTTCATGGAGCGGCTGCGCGGCGTGCGCTGGCTTGCCGATGCGCTGGCCTTTGTCACCGCCGCCGTGGTCGGCGTCATCGCCAATCTGGCGCTGTGGTTCGGCCTGCATGTGCTGTTCGGCGCAGTCGCTGACGTTCAGCTAGGGCCGCTGAACCTGCCGGTTCCGGATATTACGAGCCTCGACTGGCGCGCGGCGCTGATTGCAGCGGTTTCGATCTGGCTTTTGCTGTTCCGCCACTGGAACCTGATGCTTGTGCTGGCGCTGGCGGCAGCGGCGGGGGCGATCCTGACGCTCGGCGGGATCTGAGAGCAGAGTCTCAGTCGAACAGGCTCGACACCGATTCTTCGGTCGCCGTGCGGGAAATAGCCTCGCCGATCAGATCGGCAATCGACAGCACGCGGATATTGGGCGCAGCCTCGATGGCGCTGGTCGGCTGGATGGAATCGGTGATGACCAATTCCTTGAGCTGGGAGGCGGTGATGCGGGCCGCCGCCCCGCCGGACAGCACGCCATGGGTAATATAGGCGGCGACGCTGGTTGCGCCCTTGGCCAGAAGCGCATCCGCCGCATTGCACAAGGTGCCGCCCGAATCGACGATGTCGTCGATCAGCAGGCAATCCTTGCCCGACACATCGCCGATGACATTCATCACTTCGGATTCGCCGGCCCGTTCGCGGCGCTTGTCGACGATTGCCAGTTGCGCGTCGATGCGCTTGGCCAGCGCGCGGGCGCGGACCACGCCGCCGACATCGGGCGAGACCACCATGACATTGGACTTCGCATAGCGGGCCTTGATGTCGCGCGCCATAACCGGGATGGCAAAAAGATTGTCGGTCGGAATATCGAAAAAGCCCTGGATCTGCCCGGCATGCAGGTCAAGCGTCAGCACGCGGTCGGCGCCCGACTGAGTGATAAGATTGGCGACCAGTTTGGCGGAAATCGGCGTGCGGCCGGACGCACGGCGGTCCTGGCGCGCATAGCCGAAATAGGGAACAACCGCCGTGATGCGCCGCGCCGACGAACGCCGGAAGGCGTCGTTCATGATCAGCAATTCCATCAGATGGTCATTGGTGGGAAACGAAGTGGACTGCAGGATGAACACATCCTCGCCGCGCACGTTTTCCTGGATTTCAACGAAGATTTCCTGATCGGCGAAGCGGCGCACCGAGGCCTTGCCGAGCGGAATGTTCAAGTAGCGCGCCACCTGGTCGGCCAGGACGCGGTTAGAATTGCCCGCAAACAATTTCATCCGATGGTTCCCGCGCCTTCAATTGCCGCCTTTTAGCCGGGTCTGCGGCTAATGCAAGCCAAGGCCGGATAAAACCACAGGCAAAGCTCAGTTTTGCAGTCAACCGGCATTGGCGGCCAGCCAGACCGCAAGCTGCTCGGCTGTCCGGCCGGCGATCCGGCGGGCAGCGTCTGCGCTTGCCGCTGACCATGGATCACCGGGCGCAGCCTTTTCCTGCCCCTGGATGCGGTGAACACGGTTTCCGGCTGAATCCGACAAGTCCCAGACAAAGACATAGGATGGCGGCTGCTCGTCGAGCGCGGACACATAGCCTTTCAGCACATAGGATGGCGACGCCGGGCTTGCGCCGACCGGCAGGCCGAGCGACGCCGATTGGCTGAGCAACTCGGCCGCCAACACCTTGGCGAAGCTCTCTGGCGCACCGGTCACCGGGGCCATGGCGATGGCAAGATTTGCGGCGGGCGCGGATCCTTGCGCCGTGGCAGCGGGAGGATTGGCCGAAGGGGCAAGCGCCAGCGTGTCGCCGGCATTGCAGCCTGCCAGCCCCAAAAGCAGGACTGCCGCACCGACCTTGTGCAGGGCCATGTTCACCTGGCGATCAACCCAAGCGGCTGGGACGACAGCGAAACCGGCGCTGCTGCCGTGGTCAGATAGGTGCGGCCGAGCGTCATGGCGGTCTGCGTGTCGGAATCCATGATGATCATGTGGGCAAACAGCGTCATGTCCGGCACGATCGGCTCGGAATTGCCCTCGTAAAACATTGGCATGTCCATCCAGGACGGCGTGAATCGCGCGCCTTGCGAATAGCCGCAGGCATTGAGCCGGTGACGCGCCAGTCCGCTCGCATCCATAACCTGCGCATGGGCGTTGAACACATCGCCAAAAGTGTTGCCGGGCACCATGGCTTGCTCGACAGCCAACAGTGCTTCATGAGCGGCGGCATGCAATTCTTCGTGGCGTTTGGAAACTTTTCCGGTCAGCACGGTGCGCATCATGGCGGCATGATAATGGTGATAGACGCCTGCCCATTCGAGGGTGAGCTGGTCATTGGCGGCAAGCTTGCGGCGCCCGGCCTTGTAGCGGCAGAGCAGGGCATCCGGGCCGGAGCCGATGATGAATTCATTGGCGGGATAGTCGCCACCGCCTGCAAAGATGGCGCCCTGCATGGCGGCAAGGATCGCCCCTTCATCACCGCCCTTGGCGATCAGCGGCAGCGCAGCATCAAGCGCAGCGTCAGCGAGCTTGGCGGCCTTGCGTATCTTCTTGATCTCGGCAGGCGATTTAACGACCCGCAGCCGGTTGACCAGCCCGGAGGCATCGGGAATCTGGCCGAATGTCAGCAATTGCTCGTCAAGGCGGCGACCGTTGTGGGCTGTCAGGCCGTGGGTGTCATATTCAACGCCGATTCGCATGCCGAGCAGGCCGATGTCATTGAGCAGATTGCGCAGATCAAGCGCCGGATTGGCGCCTTCTCGGTCGGTCCACAGGACGATATTGGCAATGGTCGAGGTGTGGCGGGCCTGCCGCAAATCTGCTGAGCGGGTCAAGAGCACCATGTCGCCATCGGCCTTGACGACAAGGCATTGGAAAAAGCAGAAGCCGAACGTGTCGTAGCCGGTCAGCCAATACATGCTTTCCTGTGCAAACAAGAGCACGGCATCGAGCTTGCGCTCGGCCATTTCGGCCAGCAGTTTTTCGCGGCGGGCGTCAAATTCGGCAGTTTCAAAATGCAGTGCCATTATTTTTCCTCCAGCACGATGGCCGAAACCTGACGGCCGTAATCGGGCTCTACGCGGTGGGTGGTGCGGCGGTAGGAGTAATAGTTGTCCTCATCGGCATAGGTGCACAGGCCGAGCGCCGTTCCCGCCACACCTGCGAGGCGAAGCCGCTCGACCGTATAGGCGGGCAGGTCAAACATGGAATGGCCCGGCTTGACCGACGGCCGGAACCAGCGGCCCGCATCGCGATGGCTTTCGCTGAATCGCGCCACAAATTCGGCGCCGACTTCATAATTTGCCTGGCTGATTGACGGGCCGAGCACGGCAATGATAGCGCCGCGCCGCGCGCCCAATGTCTCCATTGCTGCAATGGTGTTTTCGAGCACGCCGCCGAGCGCACCCTTCCAGCCGGCATGGGCTGCGCCAATGACGCGGGCTTCAGCATCGGCAAACAGGATGGGTCCGCAATCGGCCGTGTGGACGCCGATGGCAAGGCCCGGCGCATTGGTGACCACGGCATCGACCTTCGGGCGCTCGCCTTCAAACGGCGAGGAAACCACAACCACATCGGGCGAATGCACCTGATAGGGCGTGGCGAGAAAACCCGGCTGCACGCCCAGCCAGTCCATTACCCGCCTGCGGTTTTCAATGACCGATGCCTGATCATCCGATGAGCCGAGGCCAACGTTGAGGCCCTTGTAGATGCCCGACGATACACCGCCAGCCCGCGTGAAAAACCCGTGGCGAATGCCGCTGGCGCCTTCCAGCGCCTCCGAAATCACGGGTTCGGGTTTTTCTGAGTCCGCCATGGTGATCCTGCTGCTACTTCCTTGGCGACCGTGCGGCAGCCCGGCTTGGTTTGTCAATGTGGCGGTTTGGGCCCGTGGTTCGGGATGGCGGTTCAGGCTGCGCCGAGCGGCCAGAGCGCCAATTGCGGCGCACCGATGGCCAGCACCTTGAACAGCTTGCCCATGCCGGTTTCACCTGAAAGGCGTTCCGCCTCGCCAGCAAGCCGCGCGCGGATTTCCGGCGTGGCCTTGGCGCCGAGGTTTTGCGCGCGCTCCTTGATCCCGACGCCGAGCAGAAATTCGCCCTGGGTCAGGGTGGTTATCCGCAGCCCGGCCTGACGGGCGATGCATGCCAGTGCCGAGAAATCGACATGGCTGGTCAGGTCCGCTTCGCCCGGATGATCGAAGATGCCGTCATAGGCGTGCGCGCGCACGGCCTGCAGCGTATCGCCAATGCCCGGCTTCAAATGGCCATAGTCAAAAAACAATGCTGCGCCGCCGGTTGCCGCAAGACGCGCACTAAGCGTCTGCATCAGTGCTTCCCGTTGCGGCGCATATTCGAACACTGCCCCGTCCGGCGCATCGCCTTCCGGCAGGATGGCGGGATCGCAGCCGGACGGGCCGGCAATGAAACAGAGCCCATTGGTGTCATCGAAGCCGACCAGCCGCTCGCGCCAGCCGTCAGGGGTTTTCACAAATTGCCGGACCGGAATGGCGTCGAACAGCTCATTGCCGACCAGAAAAAGCCGGCCTGGCGGCAGGTCTTCGATCCGCGCAACCCAAAGCGGCTTGGCGGGATGCGCCTCAAGCGCCGCTTTCTGGATTTCGGTCAGGCGCGGGCTGGCCTCGATCAGTGCAATGCGGCCCGCAAAATCCGGGGCAAGCCGCATCCAGGTGCGCAGCATGTCTGTCATCATCGTGCCGCGGCCGGGACCGATTTCGGCAAAGACCGGATTGGCCGGCCGGCCGGAAGCATCCCACGCAGCAAAAAGCCAGGCGGCGACAATTTCACCGAACATCTGGGAGATTTCCGGCGCGGTGGTGAAATCACCCTTGCCGCCAAACGGCTCGCGCGTGGTGTAGTAGCCGTTTTCGGGATCAAACAGGCACAGGGCCATATAGTCGCTGACCGGGATCGGCCCGCCAGCGGCAATCAGCCGCTTGAGCCGCGCCAGGAGAGCGGTCATTTTGCGCGCTTTGCGGTGATGGCGACAATTGCCCCGCCAACCAGCAGCATGGGAAGCGACAGGACCATTCCCATGGTCAGCCAATCGGTGCCCATGAGATAGCCGATATGGGCATCCGGCTCGCGGAAGAATTCCACTGCCAGGCGGCAAAGCCCGTATCCAGCCACAAACAATCCGCCGGTCTGGCCGGGGTGTTTGAGGCTTCCGAACTTATGGGTGGCGATGCGCAAGACAATGAACAAGAGCACGCCTTCGAGCAGCGCTTCATAAAGCTGCGAGGGATGGCGCGGATCGGGTCCGCCATTGGGAAACACCACGCCCCATGGCAGGTCGGTCACGCGGCCCCACAGCTCGGAATTGATGAAATTGGTCACCCGCACCAGGCCAATGGCCGGCGCTACTCCAGCGGCGACCACGTCGATCAGGCTGGCAGGGCTGATGCCGCGCGAACGGGCAAACATGAGCATGGCGAACAGCGTGCCGAGCGCGCCGCCATGAAACGACATGCCGCCCTGCCAGATGGCCACCATGTCGAGCGGGTTTGCGGCAAAGCGGGCAAAGTCGTAAAACAGGATATAGCCGAGGCGTCCGCCCAGAACGATGCCAAGTGCGCCCCAGGCGAGGAAATCGTCGAGATCAATGGCGCGGATTGCCGGCTTGCCGCCCGCCCACAGCGCCGGATTTTCGGCCAGGCGGCGCATGTAGCGCCAGCCGATGAGGATGCCTGCAACGTAGCCGATGCCATACCAATGCACGGCAAGCGGGCCGAGCCGGATGGCGACCGGGTCAATCTCCGGAAAGGGCAGCGCGGCGATCAGAGCGATGAATTCAGGCATGGACAGGTCCGGGATGGGGAGCGGCCGGACCATGCGTGAGGCCTGCTTTCAGGTCAAGGCGGGCTGGCGCTTGCAAATGGGCGCATGCACGCATACCTCAAGGCCAGCGCCGCATTTTTTGGAGAGCCGCCATGTCCACCGGACCCAACCGCATTCTTGATGACTTCGCCCGCCTGCTGACCGATGCGGCAGGGGCTGCGCAAGGCGTGCGCAAGGAAGTCGAGACCGCGTTCAAGGCGCAGGCCGAACGCATTCTCAACGGCATGGATGTCGTCAAGCGCGACGAGTTCGAAGCCGTGCGCGAAATGGCGGCCAAAGCCCGCACCGAAAACGACGCGCTTTCAGCACGAATTGCCGCCCTTGAAGCGCTGCTTGTGGATAAACCGGCCGAAACGGCGGCTGCCAAACCCCGTTCTAAAAAATAATCGGGGACAAGGCCGGATTTAAGCAAATCCGGAAAAACGCTTTTCCGCGAGTCGGTTATGCGGGGTTGATGAATCAATCTCCAAAGCCCGCCGCACCTTGGCAGTCCCATCCCGCAAAAATGGGACTGGCGCGGGCGATCGTCTTCAATAGACTGAAATTGCTGCATGATTCGGAAGGGCTGTTGACCCTGCCGGTTTGCCTCGCCAGAGGCCTGCATGTGTTTATCCTTGCTTGTGTTGCCGCGTGTGCCCAGACGGGGGCGGGCTTTTTCGTTCCCCGCACGAATGGACAAATGCCATGAGCGTGACCGACATTGCCGAACTGCGTGAAGCCCACCCCGTCGATCTGATTGAGAATATCGCCAACGCCCATGAATGGTCGTTCGAGCGCACCAATGACGACGAAATCGCCATATCCGTGGCCGGCCACTGGACTGATTATCATGTCTCCTTCTCCTGGATGGAGGATTATGAAGCCCTGCATCTGGCCTGCGCCTTTGACATAAAGGTTCCGGAACTGCGGGTTGCCGAGATTTCGCGGCTGCTTGCCATGATCAACGAGCAGATGCTGTTCGGGCACTTTGATCTGTGGGAGCAGGAAGGCGCGGTGATGTTCCGCCAGTCGCTGATGCTGAATGGCGGCGCGGTGCCAACCAGCCAGCAGGTCGAGACGTTGATGCATTCGGCGGTGGAAGCCTGCGAATGCTATTTCCAGGCTTTCCAGTTTGTCATTTGGTCGAATGTTTCGGCGCGCGAAGCGCTGTCGGGCGCATTGTTTGAAACCCATGGCAATGCCTGACAAGAAACCGGACATCAGCTGGGCGGATTTTGACAGGGTCGACATCCGCGTCGGCAGGGTGATTGAGGCCGAGCCCTATCCGGAAGCGCGCAAGCCGGCCATCAAGCTCAGGATTGATTTTGGCCCCGGCATCGGCATCAAGCGTTCGTCGGCGCAAGTCACAAAACACTATGAGCCATCCACGCTCGTAGGCCGCCAGGTGCTGGGCGTGGTGAATTTCCCGCCGCGGCAGATCGGCAAGTTCATCTCCGAAGTGCTGACGCTTGGTGTGCCAGATGCCGATGGCGAAGTTGTGCTGATCGGCCCCGGGCATGGCGTTCCCGATGGCGGCGCGTTATTTTAGACCGTCAATCGGACGGAGAATTTGCCGATGATTACCGCAATCGGCTTTGATGCCGATGATACGCTTTGGCACAATGAACGGCATTTCCGGCTGACCGAAGCGCATTTCACCGATCTTTTGTCGGCGCATGCCGACCGCGAAATCATCGGCAATACCCTGCTGGAGACCGAGAAACGCAATCTGCGCTTCTATGGTTTCGGCGTCAAAGGCTTCACGCTGTCGCTGATTGAAACAGCGCTGGAGGTGACCGGCGGCAAGGTCTCGGCTGCGGTGATTGGCGATATCCTGGCGGCCGGGCGCGAGCTGTTGCATACGCCCGTCGAAGCGCTTCCGCATGCGCGTGAGGCGCTGCAGGTGCTTTCCGGTTCGTATCAGATCATCCTGGTGACGAAGGGCGACCTGTTCGACCAGGAGCGCAAGCTGGCGCAGTCGGGGCTTGGCGATTTTTTCAATGCGGTGGAAATCGTCTCCGACAAAACCGCCGAGACCTATCGCCGGGTTTTCGCCCGGCATGCCGACGGCGCCGAACATGCGCTCATGGCCGGCAATTCGCTGAAATCCGACGTGATCCCGGCGCTCGAAGCCGGCGCCTGGGCCGTGCATGTGCCGTATGAGCTGACTTGGGCGCTGGAAAGGGCTGATCCGCCGCATACCGCGCCGCGGTTCCGGGTTGCCGGCAATCTTGGCGAACTGGCGGCCATGGTTGGCAATCTCGGTGAAAACTGAGATCAGGCGTATCGCCTGTCAGCTTGCATTAATTGCAAGC
>JBATMU010000030.1:0-6576 GCA_049289995.1 Rhizobiaceae bacterium
GTGTGTGGGCGATGGTGATTTTAGAAGTTGATCCAGCGACCGATGCCGATCCTGACCTGCGATCCGCTTTCCCAGGCGTGTAGGTAGACGCATTCATATTTCAGGGACCGCCACAGACGTTTGATGAAGATGTTGTCGAGGCAGCGGCCCTTGCCGTCCATCGAGATTCGGGCGCCGATCCGCTTCAGGCGGTCGGTCCAGACGAAGGACGTGAACTGGCTGCCCTGACGTCGCATGGCCGCTCGAACCGGTGGCGCGACAATGCTCCATGTTCATGATCTCGGGCGGGCCTAACTTATGGATCGCCTCGTTCAGCGCTTCGACGCAGAAGTCGGCTTCCAGTGTGTTTGATATTCGCCAGGCCAGCACCTTGCGAGTGAACCAGTCCATCACGGCGACCAGATAGAGAAAGCCGCGGCACATAGGCAGATAGGTGATGTCGGCGCACCAGACCTGATTTGGCCGCTCCACCCGCAGCCCGCCCAGCAGATAGGGATAGGTCTTGTGCCCCTTCGCAGGCCGGCTGGTGTCGGGCTTCTGATAGATCGGCATCAACCGCATGAGGCGCATCAGCCGCCGGAAGCGTTTCTGGTTCACGACATGGCCCTCGTTCTGCAAGTGCCATGTCATCTGCCGGACACCGTAGAACGGCGTATCGAGGAACTGCTTTTCGATCATCAGCATAAGGTCGAGGTTCATCGCCGTCTCGCCCTGCGGCTCATAGTTGAACGACGACTGCGAGATCGACAGCAGACGGCATTGCGCCACGACCGACAGACTTGGGTGGTTCTTCTCGATCATCACGCGCCTCACTTCCCGGTCCAGGGCTTGAGCTTTCTGGATAAAAAATCGTTGGCCACAGCCAACTCCCCGATCTTGGCGTGCAGTGCCCGCACCGTGTCCTCGTCGATCTCGGGTGCCTTCTTGCCACCTCGCTCGAAGATGTCGGCCGCGCCGTCCAGCAGAGCCTTCTTCCACTGATGGATCATGGTCGGATGCACGCCATATTCGGCAGCCAGTTCCAACACCGTGCGCTCGCCCTTCACGGTCTCCAGCACCACGCGGGCCTTGAACCCAGCGTCATGGTTCCTGCGTTTCTTCATGTTCTGATCTCCTCGTTCTTGGAGACCAGCAAACGTCAGATTGTAGCTTCCGTCACTGTCCGATTTTCGGGAGGTAGCTCAAAAGACCATCGAACATCGGCGCTTGCAGCACCGCAGGATCGCAGCTTAAAATCAATCTCCAGGCGAGGCCCGCACTCCGCTAAACTACGCCCCGATCTGCGCCAAATGTTCTGACGACGGACATCCAGTAGATTGCTGGAATCAGACGAGGGGTCCGGTGCCAGCGGTCATTGATCAAGATGCCAGTGGAGTGACCAAGAGCATGCTTCAAATCCGGATTCACGGCCGCGGCGGGCAAGGCGTGGTGACAGCGGCCGAAATGCTGTCGATCGCAGCGTTCGAGCAAGGCCGCCATGCGCAGGCTTTTCCCAGCTTTGGATCAGAACGCACCGGCGCGCCGGTGGTGTCGTTCTGCCGTATCGACGACAAGCCGATCCGATCGCGTGAACCGATCAGCGCACCCGATGTCCTGATCATTCAGGACGCGCATTTGCTGCATCAGGTTGATGTTTTTCAGGGGCTGAAGCCGGGCGGCTATGTCCTGATCAACTCGGGCCGGACCGTCAGCGAACTTGGTCTCGACGAGATCGTGGCGCGGATGCCGCCGGACCATGTGATCACGTTGCCGGCAACCGAAATCGCGCAAAAGCATCTGGGTCGGCCCTTGCCCAATGCCGTGCTTCTGGGTGGGTTTGCTGCGCTGACCGGGTTGATCACGCTTGAGGACGTCGTTCACGGCATTCGAGACAAATTCAAAGGGCAGATCGCTGAGCGCAACGCCGCCGCCGCGACCGAAGCCTATGACCTCCTGCGCACGAAGGAAACGCAATGATATCGCAAATGGAAGGCTCGCAAGCCGTCGCCCAGTCGGTTGCCCTTTGTCGGCCCGAAGTGATCTGCGCCTATCCGATCTCGCCCCAGACCCATATCGTCGAGGGGCTGGGCGCACTGGTGAAAGGCGGCATACTTGAGAACTGCGAATTCCTGAACGTCGAAAGCGAATTTGCCGCGATGAGCGTGGCAATCGGCTCATCTGCGACGGGTGCGCGGACCTATACCGCGACGGCCAGTCAGGGGCTTCTTTTCATGGTTGAGGCGATCTACAACGCCTCCGGTCTTGGCTTGCCCATCGTGATGACGGTCGCCAACCGCGCCATCGGCGCGCCGATCAACATCTGGAACGATCATTCGGATTCGATGAGCCAGCGCGATTGCGGCTGGCTGCAGCTTTTTGCCGAAAGCAACCAGGAGGCGGTCGATCTGCATATTCAGGCTTTCCGGCTGGCTGAAGAATTGTCGATGCCAGTGATGGTCTGCATGGATGGCTTCATCCTGACCCATGCCTATGAACGCCTCGATATACCCGATCAGGCCCAGGTCGATGCCTACCTTCCGCCCTACGAGCCGCGACAGGTGCTGGACCCAGCCGACCCGGTTTCGATTGGCGCGATGGTGGGCCCCGAGGCCTTTATGGAGGTGCGCTATCTGGCCCACGCCAAGCAGACCATGGCGCTGGACTTGATCCCCGAAGTGGCCGCCGATTTCGCCAAGACCTTTGGCCGGGCCTCGGGCGGGCTCTTGCGCAGCTACCGCTGCGAAGACGCCGATACCATAGTGGTCGCGCTTGGCTCGGTCGTCGGCACGCTGGAGGAAACCGTTGATGCGATGCGCGAAGCCGGGGTGAAGATCGGCGTCCTCTCAATCCGGTCCTATCGCCCATTCCCGCTTGAGGCCGTCCGCTACGCGCTCAAAGGCGCGCAACGGGTGGTGGTGCTGGAGAAAAGCTTCTCGGTCGGCCTGGGCGGCGTGGTGTCGGCCGATATCCGCATGGCGCTGGCCGGGCGGCTGCACCTGCGCACCTATACTATTGTCGCGGGTCTCGGGGGAAGGCCGATCACCCAAGCCTCGCTGACCCGGGCGCTGACCTCGGCGGTGGAAGGCAGTCTGAAACCATTGACCTTCCTTGACCTGAACGAAGAGGTGGTCAGCCGTCATCTGGCGCTGGAGGCAGCAACCCGGCGCACCGGGCCGGTGGCGGAAAGCCTACTGCGGCTGATGTCGCGCAAACTTGGGGGAGCGGCATGACGCAGGAAATCAAATTCTATCAGACCGGCACGTTCACTGTCGGCAACCGGCTGCTCGACCCCGATCAAAGGTCGGTGCAGTCATCGATGGCCCGCGACAACTCGCTGACCTCGGGCCATCGCGCCTGTCAGGGCTGTGGCGAGGCTTTGGGCGCACGCTATGCGGTGGATGCCGCGATGCGCGCGACGGATGGCCAGCTGATCGCTGCCAATGCCACCGGCTGTCTAGAGGTGTTTTCGACGCCCTACCCCGAAACCAGTTGGAAACTACCCTGGCTGCACAGCCTATTCGGCAATGCGGCGGCGGTCGGTTCGGGCATCGCGGCGGCGCTGAAGGTGAAGGCGCGAAAGGCGGGGTTGGAGCAAAGCCCCGTCCGGGTGATCGCGCAGGGCGGCGATGGTGGCACCACCGATATCGGGTTTGGCTGCCTTTCCGGCATGTTCGAGCGCAATGATGATGTCCTCTACATCTGTTATGATAACGAAGGCTACATGAATACCGGCGTGCAACGCTCTTCCGCCACGCCTCCCGCGGCACGCACAGCGACGACGGTTCCGCTTGGCCCCAATCCAGGTGAGGAATTTGGCCGGGGCAAGAACGTTCCCTTGATCGCGGTTGCCCATGAGATCCCCTATGTGGCGACCGCAACTGTCGCCGATCTGCGCGATCTTGAGGCAAAGGTCGAAAAGGCCATGTCGATGCACGGCGCCCGGTACATCCAGGTCTTCGTGCCCTGTCCCCTGGGCTGGGGCGCTGCCAGTTGCGACACCATCAGGCTGGCGCGTCTCTCGCATGAAACCGGCATCTTCCCGGTATTCGAGGCGGAAGCGGGCGAGATTACCAGCGTGTCGAAAATCCGCCGCCGCGTGCCTGTCGAGGAATATCTGAGACTGCAAAAGCGTTATGCGCATCTCTTTGGCGCGCATCCACGCCCTGACATCGTCGCGAGGCTGCAGGCATTGGCGGATAAGAACATCAAACGCTTCGGCTTGCTGGAGGGAGTGGCATGACGATGAAGAAGCCGTTCGCCATCACGCTCGACCCCGGATCGTCGCTGGCCAACAAGACAGGTTCCTGGCGCACCGAACGCCCGGTCTATGCGGATCGCCTACCGCCCTGCAATCACGAATGCCCGGCGGGTGAGGACATCCAGGGCTGGCTCTTTCATGCCGAAAGCGGCAGCTACGAGGCCGCCTGGCGGCACCTGACCCGCGACAACCCCTTCCCAGCGATCATGGGGCGGGTTTGTTACCATACCTGCGAAAGCGCCTGCAATCGGGCCAAGCTCGACTCGGCCGTCGGGATCAATTCCGTAGAGCGGTTCCTGGGCGATGAAGCTTTGCGGCAAGGTTGGGCCTTCGAAGCGCCAGCTGCCAGAACCGGCAAGACGGTGCTGGTGGTCGGTGCCGGGCCGTCCGGCCTCTCCGCCGCCTATCACCTGCGTCGCATGGGCCATGCGGTTACAGTGATCGAGGCGGGCGACAAGCCGGGCGGGATGATGCGTTTCGGCATCCCGAAGTACCGGCTGCCGCGCGACGTGTTGGACGCAGAAGTGGCCCGCATTGCGGCGATGGGCGTCACTTTCCGCTACGGCGAGAAGGTGGTGGATTATGCCGTCGCGATGAAGGAGACGGGCGCTGATGCAGCCTTCCTGGCCATCGGCGCCCATATCGCCAAGCGCGCTTTCATTCCTGCCAAGGACTCCTCTCGCATTCTTGACGCGGTATCAGTGCTGCGCTCGATGGAAGGCGATGACAAACCGATGCTTGGCCGCCGCGTGGTTGTCTACGGCGGCGGCAACACCGCAATCGACGTCGCCCGAACCGCGCGTCGCCTGGGGGCGACCGACGCGATCATCGTCTACCGGCGCACCCGCGAAAAGATGCCAGCGCATGACTTCGAGCTGGAAGAAGCGCTGGAGGAAGGCGTCAAGGTGAAGTGGTTGTCCACCATCAACGGGGCCGAGGGTGGCAGGCTAACCATCGAAAAGATGGTGCTCGATGCCGACGGAAAGCCGCAACCGACTGGAGAGTTCGAGACGCTGGACATCGATTCGCTGGTGCTGGCGCTCGGTCAGGATGTCGACATGTCACTTCTGTCCGGAATTCCGGGCCTGATGACGGCGGATGGGGTTGTGCAGGTTGACCCCGAGACGATGATGACAGGGCACCCGGGGCTGTTCGCCGGTGGCGACATGGCGCCGGGGGAACGCAATGTCACCGTCGCCATCGGTCATGGCAAGAAGGCCGCCCGCCATATCGACGCCTGGCTGCGCGGTCGAGTGCTGCCCGCGAAACCGGCGCAGAGGCTTGCGAGCTTTGATCGCCTGAACACCTGGTACTACACCGACGCGCCCAAGACCCTGCGCCCCCAGCTTGACCTTGCCCGCCGCACATCCAGCTTCGATGAAGTGCAGGGCGGCTTGACCGAAACCACCGCGCTTTTCGAAGCCCGTCGCTGTCTTAGCTGCGGCAACTGCTTTGAATGCGACAATTGTTACGGCGTCTGCCCCGACAATGCAGTGATCAAGCTGGGGCCGGGCAACGGGTTCGATATCAACCTGGACTATTGCAAAGGCTGCGGCATTTGCGTCGCAGAATGCCCTTGCGGTGCCATCGAGATGGTTCCCGAGGAAACATGATACTCAGTTTTCTCTTCTCAGAGAGGATAAATGGGTGCTCTCAGATGCAGTATTGACCTAGAATTCCGAATATGGGTCGGGGGCGGCCCCCGTCCCGCTATTCGGAATCATTGTTAGGGATCGATCGGCGATGGCAACCGACATAACGGATAAATCCCCACCAGACGCCGAGACCTTGGCAATCTGCAACCGTTTCGGGAATGATCACCACCGGATGCTGGACATTCTTCTGGCCGTGCAGGAGAAGCGTCGGTGCATCACCCCATCGACCATGGACACCATTGCGGCGGCTGTGGGCGTAACCCGAATTGCCGTGGAAGGAGTGGCATCCTTCTATACCTTTCTTTCGCTTGCGCCCAAGGGACGGGTGACGATCCGTTTGTGCGACGACATCGTCGACCGGTTCAGCGGTCTTGACGCGGTGGTGACGGCGTTTCAGGCCGAGCTTGGCATCCGGATGGGCGAGACCTCTGCGGATGGAGCGTTTTCGCTGGAGTTCACTCCCTGCATCGGGATGTGCGACCAGGCCCCGGCGGCGATGATCAACGATGTGGTGGCGACGAAGCTGACGGTCGAGCGCGCAACAGCAATCGCGCGCGCGCTGATGGGCGGCATGACTCCGGTGGAAGCCTTGGTGCCAGACCACGATGTGCCGTCGCCCTATCATCGGGTCAGGGCCCTGGTCGAAAACAACATCCGCCAGTCGGGCGAGGTGCTGCTGGGGCC
>JBATMU010000031.1:0-2452 GCA_049289995.1 Rhizobiaceae bacterium
CGCCTTTGAACCAGGGTTTTTTGTTTGCTCTGCGAGGATGCAAAAAGACAAGCACCTGACTCCGGCAAACATGTTCCGGCATATGAACCTCGCGCTCAGCTGACACTTGCAGGCTGCCGGCCAAACAGCCCGATGACTTATCAGCAATCACAGCACCATTCCCGCCGCGTTGTGTTCAAATAAGCTGCCGGCCCGGATGTAGCGGTTCAGCATGGCATCTGATGCATGGCCGGTTTGCTGCCGGATTTTCCATGCGCTTACTCCGGCCATTGCGGCGCTGGTGGCAAGACCGGCGCGCAGGGAATGACCTGACAGCGGTTCGGCATTGAAACCGCGCGGCTTGGGCGCGCTGTTTGACGATAAGCGAGACAGCTTCGCCCGAAAGGCGCTGGCCGGCGATTGCCCCGCCCTTGCCAATGCCCCGGAAGATTGGTCCTTCGGCAATCCCGGATTGAACGAGCCAATCAGAAAGGTGCGTGACTGGACACCATCGGGTTCGACCGAAGGGAATTCCGATCTTGCGGCCCTTGCCGTCTTGGTCGGTCTTGGAAAAGCGCAAATGGATCACCAATCCTTGGCGGACGTGTTCGATGTCATCTACGTCCAGCCCAACAAGTTCGGAGCGGCGTAATGCTCCGGCAAAGCCGATCAGCAAGAGCGCCTTGTCTCGGATATCCTTGGGCCGGTCGCCCATCCGCTCAAGAATTGCAAAAATGTCCTCGCGGAGCAGGGGCTTGGCCTCTCGCTGCGCAGTGCCAAAGGTCCGGCGAATTCCCCGCAGCGTAGCCTTGACCAAACCACTGCCGACCGGGTTGTTCCCACCCGCCAATTGATGTGCCTTGGAGAGCGAAGCCAGCCAGCGCTGCAAGGTAGCAACCTTGTGCGTCTGGGCATGGCCGGCGATGTAGCTTGCTACCTGTTCCGAAGTGGATGGAAGGGTTCCTCCCCAACCTGTAAAATGGCGCATATCCGCCTGATAGGCGCGCTTTGATGATGCCGAGGGGGATTGGGTTATGAAATCTGAGAAGCTCGCTGGCGGGCTTGTATCGGGAGACCCGAAAGCGCCTTCCAAACCCATCTCTGTTCCAGTGCAATTGATTGCAATAGCTTTTCCGTCAAGAAAATCCTGAGCCGAATAACGCGGAATGGCGATGTTGTGTCCCCAAATGTTTCGGCTCATTGCGGTATCGCCTCGAACATTTCTGCGCGAATGAGGTTCAGGCGGTCAAGATTGGCCAAGACCACTTCGCAGATTTCTTGGACCGAAGAGGCGGGCGCACCGGCGCTCAGAAAGTCACTTTCACGTCCCAGCCGTTCCAACTCTAATGAATGTTCCCAGACAAGCTTGGGTGTGACCGGCGCAGCATCGGCATAATAGACGGCCATTTCGCCAACTGCCGCCGCCTTGTAATCAGGGACGTGTTTTTCAATCACAGCCCGAACGGCGGTGCATTCGCGGACAAACCTTCGAATGGCCTGTTTGCCAATGCGGGTGTGATGGCCAAAAGCATAGAGTGGTACGCCCTTGGAAACCGCAGTGGACGGCAATGTGGGCTGACTGGACATAGGGACCGCACAATGTTGCAGTGCCGACGCAAGGACCGGGACCATGACAACAATCGGATCCTTGGTGCGCCTTGCTGCAATTGCGGTCGCATTCAGCAGAGGTTCGGAAACGCTTACCAATCCAAATTGGCCCAACAGCCCGCGGAGGTCGCCAGCACCAACGCGGCGTTCGCCTTCCCATTCTAAGCCTGACGCATACCATGCTGCCACCGCCCGCTCGGTGATGGGGGCGGATACATCTGTCGCCAGTGCAGTCCGGTTTTTCAAAGTCATGCGGCCGACGCATTCGCGGGTGTGTTCGAGGGAGGGGTGAAGCTTGGCGCTGCAGATCAGGTAGTCGGCACTCCGATCCTTTGCCGCGCAGGATAGGTGTTCAATAACCCGCGCCATTGCCTCGTCGTTTCCACCCGCGTTCCGTCGGTGTTGAAGATCAGTGCCAGCCGCAACGGTAAATGTAATAGCGGCCTCTGACCCGATGCCTATGTCCTCAAAAGCGGTGACAATCAGCCTGTTGAATGCTGCCACGCCCCGCAGTTCGAGCAGCCGCTCGCCAGCTTTGAGCGCAACTTCTGTCTCGCCGCGCCGGATCGCTTTCTGCATGAGGCTGGAGGCCAGCCACCCGTCAATCCGCGCAATTGCCGTACATGTTCCGGGCTCCGAAGTACCAAGTTCCCCGTCCGTTTTCGCATTATTTGGTTTAGCCATTTCACACCTTTTTTTGATGCGAAAATCGTAGGTTTAAGCATGCGCTAATCAATTGTTTTTAATCAGAAATACTTTTTTTCATCGCCAGTTTGTTGTTATCTGCGACCATATCCAAAGTGCGGTTTTTCGCCGTTCTGGATAAGGCTGCGGATATCGTTTCGATGCCTCGGAAAATAGCCGG
>JBATMU010000032.1:0-3409 GCA_049289995.1 Rhizobiaceae bacterium
GGCCAGACTTATCGCCAATCGCCTTCCATTCTTGAGGTGATTGCCGACGCCACCGGCAAGCTGGGCGGCAAGACGCCGCTTGAACGCGTGCGGATGCGCGAATGGTTGTATTGGGACCTCGACCGGCTGGCGCTGCCGATCTACCGGATGCGCGGCCAGCGCATCGGCGTGCGGATGATGGGCCAGTCAGTGGCCGAAATGCTGTTTGCCGAGGGCAATGTGGCGCTGAAGGTGCTTGATGACCATTTGGCCGGGCGCGACTGGATGGTGGGCGATGCCCTATCGATTGCCGATGTGGATATTTACTGCGTGCTGGATTTTGCTGCTGCGGGCGGGTTTGCAACCGATGATTTTCCGGCGGTCGCCGCATTCATGACGCGCGTGCAGGCGCTGCCCGGTTTTGGCTTTCCGGCCGACATCATACCCAAGTCCAGCCGGACGGTTTAAGCAAATTGGCAGCTAATTCGCAACGCGTGTCTTTACCTTCGGGGCCAGCGTGCTCTTGACCGCGGAACCGCCGCCCGGCGCGCGTATGCAAATGTCGCAGGTGCACGGTCCCTCCTGCGGGCAGTTTACGTGACTGGTTCCCCCCTCGCCATTCACGGTAAGATCAACGCTGCCGTTGTCGCGGACGGAGTAGGAACATTTGGGGTTTCTTTCGCACAACTTGATTGCTTCGCGGGCTGTTGTAGCGAAGGCCGATGACGAAAAGGCGAGGGCGAACAGCGCCGAAGCGGCGAAAGCGAAGATTCTCATTGGCATTCTCCTTGGTATCCGGAGTGAAAATGCTTCATTTGGCACTCAGGAAAGCGCCGGGAGTTGAGGGCTTGACGCCCGATTGGGCTGCTGCGGCTGGCGGCGTACTGCCTTCGCATTTGCCGTTGTTCTTGCAGACCACGCCGCAAAGGTTGCCCTTGCCGTCGCAATTGTTCTTAATGCAGCCATAGCCATCAAGGTTGGAATAGTAGCTGCCCCCGCTGGCCCCGCATGTGCTCTTGATTTCGCTGCGCCCGTGCTTGCCTCCGATCGGGGCTGCCAGGGCGGCAGTTGCGGCGGCCACGAAGATGACCGCCAACGCAGTCACGCGTGAAAAAGTGGACATGGCATTTCTCCATTTTTCTGACCCTTCGAACCGGCACACTGAAACACAAATCCGCCAGCCGCTTCCCCCGTGTGGGGGATGTCCGAAAAACCATGGCAATCCAGGCTGCCGCGAGCGAGCCTTATTGCTGCAGCAGCAGTTTGCCGGGCGCCATAACGCCCTTGATTTTTGGCGGTTTGGTCGTGCCGCCGGTGCCCGGATCCATGACCCGCAACTGCTCGCAGGTTCCAGCATTGTCGCAGGTGTAGTCCTTGGCGTCCTTTTTGGTGCAGACGATGGAATCCACACCGGCCCGCTCGCATTTGTAGCCGTCCTTTTTGACATCTTCGATCTTTTTGGCGAAGGCGGGTGCGGGGGCGAGGAAGGCGGCGGCGAGGGCGAGGGAAAGCAGGCGGGATTTCATGGCAGGCTCCATTGGTGTTGTGTCTGTCTGTCGCGCGGCGGGCTGAAAAGGTTCACGGCAGGACATGCCTATTGCGCCTTGAGAACGGAATTGACTTTGCCGCCGAACACCGCCCGCTTGCCCTGTTTGGGATTGACGCGGCACAGATCGCAGCTGCATTCCCCTTCCTGCGGGCAGCTGATGTGCTTGCCGCCCGCGCCATCGGCAACGACAATCGTGACACTGCCATTGTCGCGGACATTGTAGGAGCAGTTCGGATTCTTGTCGCAAAGCTTGATGGCCTGGCGGGCATCGGTGGCGAAGGCGGGGGCGGTAAAGGCAAGCGGCGCCAGCATCAGGGCCGCAATCAGCAGGGCTTTCATGATCTCTCTCCTGGAATGGCTGGGATGGGCAGGCATCAATCGGCGCGGAATTTCAGCACGCCGGAAACCGAGCCGGCCTTGCCCTTTCTCACGCCGACAGCGCGCGACGGCGGCGTCTGGCCCTGGCAATCGCCGCCATTGGTGCAGGTGACGCCGCAAACGCCGCCCTTGCCGTCGCAATTTTCCTTCACGCAGCCATAGCCGTCGAGGTTCGAGAAATATGAGCCGCCATTGGCCCCGCAGGTGCCCTTGATCTCGCTGCGGCCATGCTTGCCGCCGATTGGGGCTGCCATGGCGGCGGGCATGACAATCAAGGCGAGCGCCATCGCGCCCAAGCGTATGCTGTGCATGATCGTTCTCCGTTGCTGGTCCCAACATGGGGAGCCTGCACGGATTGGCTTCTGGCCGCATCGCCCGCACGGGGGATGGACTGCACAGATGCAGAAATTCGTGCCGTCCCCGGCCAAATGGCCGGGGCGGCGCGCCAGATTTTCAGTTGGCGAGCATGTTTTTCGGAACCTTGCCCATCAGTGCCTTGCCGATGGTCAGCTTCTTGGGGCCAGGCTTGCAGGTGAGGCATTGGCATGCGCCGCGCTGCGGGCATTCGACGATGTTGGTGCCGCCATTGCCATCGGCGACCGAAAACGACGTGATGCCGTCATCATGGACCCTGTAGTCGCATTGCGGATTGCCTTCGCAGATGCGGATAGCCTCGCGGACCTCGACGGCGGCGGCCGGGAGCGGCATGGCGGCAAGGGCTGCTGCAGCCAGCATGAGTTTGACAATGATTTTCATGATGTTTCCTGATTTGGGGAATTTTGCGGGGATTGGCGGGCCGTCACTGCAAATTGGTGACAGGCGGGGCGAGGACGCCTTTCAGGCCATTTGGCGCCTTGCGTGTCTTGGGCACATGTCCTGTGCAAGCGCCGCCGCCGGCGGGGCAAGCCACCACACAGTTATGGCCCTTGCCGTCGCAATTGGCTTTGAGGCAGGAGTAGCCGTTCAGATCGGACCAGAACGTGCCGCCCACAGCCTTGCAGGCTTTTTCAAGCTCATCGATGGATACGCGGCCAACCGACACCTGGGCGGCCGAGGCGGGGTTGAAGACAACGATGCTTGCGAGCGCGGCAAGCACAATGGCAGTCCGGAATTTCATTTGGCATTCTCCTGAGGGCGTTTGTCCCTGCGGAGACCTTTGTCCGGCAAACCATGCCCGGCATCCCCCGCGCGGGGGACGAGGCGTTGAATTTTTTCAGTTTTTGCGCACCGGTGGAGTGAGATCGCGGATCATCAACTCAAGGCTGCGCTGGTCGCTGGCGCCGGATTTGCCGAAAATGGAGGCGAGCTGCGATTTGACCGTGCCGTCCGACACGCCGGATGTTTCGGCGATTTCCTGACGGGTCCGGCCCTCGGCCACCTGGGCGGCGACGCGCTTTTCGGCCGGGGTCAGGCCAAACAATGCGCCAATGGCGTCCATGGCGGGCAGCGGAGCGGAGCCGGCTTCGGCGATGAAAATGGCAGCGGCTGCCCGCTGGCTGACAC
>JBATMU010000033.1:0-9116 GCA_049289995.1 Rhizobiaceae bacterium
CCTTCGGGCATCTGCCTGCGGTTTTCATTCCGGCCGGACCGATGACCACGGGTCTTGCCAATGATGAAAAAACCCGCGTCCGCCAGCTCTATGCCGAGGGCAAGGTCGGCCGCGCCGAACTTCTGGAAGCGGAGTCAAAATCCTATCACGGGCCGGGAACCTGCACCTTCTACGGCACTGCCAATTCAAACCAGATGCTGATGGAGATCATGGGCCTGCACATGCCCGGCTCGTCATTCATCAATCCGGGCACTGCGCTGCGCGATGCCCTGACGCGCGAGGCGGCCAAGCGGGCATTGGCGATCACCGCCCTTGGCAATTCCTATACGCCGGTTGGCCGGATGATCGACGAACGATCAATCGTCAATGGCGCTGCCGGCCTGCATGCAACCGGCGGCTCGACCAACCATGTCATTCACCTCGTGGCCATGGCGGCGGCGGCTGGCATATCTCTGACCTGGCAGGATATTTCGGACCTGTCAGACGCCGTGCCGCTGCTTGCCCGGGTCTATCCAAACGGGTTGGCCGATGTGAACCATTTCAATTCGGCGGGCGGCATGGGCTTTCTCATCCGCGAACTGCTGGACGGCGGCTGCCTGCATGAGGATGTTGGCACGGTCAACGGGACAGGGCTTTCGGCCTATGCCGTTGAAGCCAAGCTTGGAGCAGATGGCGGCGTGGTGCGGCAGCCCGCGCCGGCGCTTAGCGGCGACGCAAATGTGCTGGCGAAAATCGGTGCGCCTTTCCAGCCGGCAGGCGGTCTGAAACTGCTCAAAGGCAATTTGGGCGAGGCTGTCATCAAGGTTTCGGCGGTCAAGCCCGAGCGGCGCATTGTTGAAGCGCCGGCACTGGTATTTGAAAGCCAGGCGGCGCTGAATGATGCGTTCAAGGCCGGGCTTCTCGACCGCGATTTCGTGGCTGTTGTGCGTTATCAAGGGCCGAAAGCCAATGGCATGCCGGAATTGCACAAGCTGACCACGGTGCTTGGCGTGCTGCAGGACCGCGGACACACGGTTGCGCTGGTCACCGATGGCCGCATGTCAGGCGCATCCGGCAAGGTGCCTGCCGCAATTCACGTCACACCGGAAGCATTGGACGGCGGGCTGATCGGCAAGATCGTTGATGGCGATGTGATCCGCATCAATGCGGAAATCGGCACGCTTGAAGTCAGGGTCAGCGCGGACGTGCTTAAAGCGCGCGCGGTAGCCGCGCCTGATCTCGCCGGCAATTCATACGGGATGGGACGTGAATTGTTTGGCTTGTTTCGGCAGATGGCAGGCCGCGCCAGCGAAGGCGGCAGCGTGACCGGCTAATAGGCAGTTCGGCGTTCCTCGCTTGGCGGGCGGCCGAACAGCAGCCGGTAGCTTTGCGCGAAATAGGAATGCGAGGTGAAGCCGGTGGCAATGGCGATGTCCAAAATCGGCAAATTGGTCTGGCGCAGCAATTCACGCGCCCGCTCCAGCCTGAGCCGCATGTAGTAGCGGCCCGGCGTCATCGACAAATGGCGCAGGAACAGGCGCTCGACCTGACGGACCGACAGGCTGGCGGATTTGGCGATGGCCACGGCGGTCAACGGCTCATCCAGATGATCGGCCATCTGTTCGACGATCTTGCGAAGTTTTTCCGATTTTCCCGAGAGATCGCGCTCGGGGCCAATGCGTTGCCGGTCGCCGGATGAGCGGATGCGCTCGTGATGGAACTGATTGGCGACTTCATTGGCAAGCCCGGCGCCATGGTCCGAGCGGATAATTTCCAGCATCAGGTCGATCGACGTCGTGCCGCCGGCGCAGGAATAACGCTTGCGGTCAATTTCGAAAACGCTGCCGGTGCATTCAATGTCCGGGAAGCGCTCTGAAAAACCCGCGCGGTTTTCCCAATGGATGGTGCAACGATAGCCGTCCATCTGTCCGGCCTCGGCGAGCAGAAAGACGCCAATTGACAAGCCGCCCAGCGCCCCGCCCCGCCTGCCCCAAGCGCGAAGGGCGGCCATGACCTTGCTCTTGCCGGCAAACTCGGTTGTCAGGCCCGCGCAGACAAACAGGATGTCAGCAGGCGGCAAGTTTGCAGCCGCATGGTCGACTTTCAGAAAAATGCCGGACGACGAATTGACCGGCTCACCGTCAGCGGACGCAATCGTCCAGTCATAGGCTTGGCGGCCAAGCATGCGGTTGGCTGTCCGCAGCGTATCAATGGCGGTGGCTAGCGAGGACAGGCCGAACCTGTCGACCAGAAGAAAGGCCATCGTCCGCTTGCCGATTGTCTCGTCTGCCATTTCAACCTGCTGTCTGGCCGGCCTGAAAGCCGTGGTAGCTTATATCAGAAACTTGGCGGTGTTCGTCCTGCGCTGCGGCAGGCGGCAATCAATGTGTTGGCCATGAGCAAGGCGATGGTCATTTTGCCGACCCCGCCGGGAACGGGTGTAACCGCGCCGGCTACCGCCATAGCTTCGTCATAGGCGACATCTCCAACCAACCGGGTCTTCCCTTCGCCTTTGTCTGGCGCAGGAATCCGGTTGATGCCGACGTCAATGACCGTGGCGGCCGGCTTGATCCAGTCACCACGCACCATTTGCGGCCGCCCGACTGCGGCAACCAGAATATCGGCGGTGCGGGCGAGTGCGGGCAAATCTTTTGTGCGGGAATGGGCAATGGTCACTGTTGCGTTTGCCGCCAGCAAAAGCGACGCCATGGGCTTGCCAACGATGTTGGACCGGCCGATGACCACGGCGTTCAAACCCGACAAATCCTTGCCATGCACGCGTTCGATCAGGATCATCGACCCGGCCGGGGTGCACGGAACAAAGGCGGTTCCCAATTCGCCTGCTACCAGCTTGCCGACATTGACATAGTGGAAGCCATCAACGTCCTTATGCGGGGCAATGGCCTGAATGACTTCGCCAGCATCGATATGCGGCGGCAGCGGCAACTGGACCAAAATTCCGTGAATGGAGGCATCATCGTTCAACGCATTAATGAGCGTCAGAAGTTCCGCTTGTCCTGTCGATGCAGGCAAATTGTGCTGGACCGAGTGGAAATTGCAGTCCTTGGCGGCCTTTGACTTGGCGGCCACATAGACCTGGCTGGCCGGGTCTTCACCGACAATCACCACAGCCAGACCTGGAACAACGCCGGACTGCCCGGTCAGCGCCGCAGTTTCCGCCTTGGTCTTGGCGATGATCTCACCAGCTACTGCTGCACCATCCAACACTGTTGCCATTTCCGCTTCCTTGAGACTGACTGCGCAAGTTTTGCACGCGCGCGCACCGCTTTCTAACGCCAAAGCGGCGCGGATTGCCGTAACGCGGCCAGCGCAGGAAGGAAAGTGTCAGCCGTGGAAGATTCCCGTCAATTGCGGCGAAGCGCCCGTGCTTCGGCAAGCTCGCGGACAACATCACGGAATTCCCGCAGCGTGCCGCGGATGTCGTCCATCTGGCTTGAATGCAGGCCATGCTCAACCGGGGCCGGTTCGCGGGCGTAGATTGGGGCGGCGGGCGCGTAATTTTCAGGTTGCGGTGCTGCCTGCATTGGCGGTGGAGCTGGTTGTGCCGCTGGCGCCGGATAGGCCATCGGCATCTGCGGCCAAGGCTGCATGACAGGCTGTTGCCAATAGGGCTGCGCCATCATCGGCGCAAAGGCTGGTTGCTGCATCATGACAGGCTGCGGCATGACCATTTGCGGCATCATCATTTGCTGTGCGGGCAGTTGCGGCAACATCATTTGCGGCATTGCCGGCGGGGCTTGCCAATACTGGGGAGCGGGCGGGGCTGGAAGAACCGGAGGAGCAGGCGGCAGTGGCGCAGCGGCCGGCAGCGGCTCCTGAACCTTGACCGGCTCGGGCGGAATGGATGCGGCGGGTTCCGGCCGGCTTTCCGGCTTCGAGGGCTTTGCGGCAAATCGCGCCGGCGTGGCAGCGATCTGCACTGGCCGGGCAATGCGCCGTCCTGAGGTCAGGCTGTTGAAGGCGCCGCGCAACGCGCCAATGCCGAGACCTGCCAAAAAGCCTGCGATCATCCCGGCCATGGACACGAGCGCTCGTGAAGCGCCGGACGGCTCCAGCGCGGGAACTGCACGCGAGACAATTGTGAAGTTGCCGGTATTGATGTCTTTCTGCTCGCCGGTTTCTCTTGCCCTTAAAAGATAGGATTCATAGACGGCGCGCTTTGAAGCGGCATCGCGCTCCATTTCGCGCAGCTCAACCAGCTTGTCGCTGACATTGCCCTGATAGGCTTTCAACTGCGACAGCCGCGATGCGAGATCCTGTTCAAGCTGAACAGCGCGTTTGAGCTCGATCTGGACGGAAGCGACAATGCGCTTGAGTTCCGCTGCAATGCCGGCCTTGGCATCGGCCACTTGTGCATCCACATCGACGCGCTCGGGGTGGCGCGGACCAAGCCGTGCCGCCAGTTTCGCCGCGTCCTGGGCAAGGCGCGAATATTGGGTACGCAATTCGGCCATCGCGCCCGATGCGACCTGCTCGGGCAAATTGCCGGACAAGACATCCTCCGGCGACAGATTGCGGGCCGATGCGGCCTTTGCGTTCAATTCGATCGTCTTGGCGCGGGCTATGCCCAATTGCTCATTCAGCTTGATGATTTCGTCATCCGAGATCAGCCGCCCTTGCGCGTCGATGATATCGTTTTCGGCTTTGTAGGCTTCAACTTTTCGTTCGGCGTCCTCAACGCTCTTGCGCAGGGCTTCAAGACGCGACGTCAATGCATCGGTCGCCCGCCCGGCATTGTCGGACTGGAAGGTTCCCGCTGCCGCAACGAATGTTTCAATCAGTGTATTGGCGATCAGCGCTGATTTTTCCGCGCTTTCGGTTTCCGCCCCGACCATGACGATGAAGGTCTTTCCTGTGCGTTCAACCTGCAAGGCCTTGGCAAGATTCTCGACGGCCAGCGCATCGCGCCTTTCACCATTGGTCGGGCCATCGCCGGACGAGAAAAGCGATCTCACACTTGACAAGAGCGAGCGCAGTCCCAGCGACGAGCGGGTGCCGTTGAACTCGGGATCTGCGCCAAGATTGAGTGTCTGCGCCACTTTCGACAAAACCGGGCCGGACCGCAGGATGCGAACCTGGTTTTCGACAACGGCAAGCGTTGCCTCCATCGGCAAGCCGCCCGAGCCGGTCAGATCGCGGTCAACGATTTGCAGGTTGCGCGGGTCGATCAGGATTTCGGCGAAGGATTCGTATTTCTTCGGCGTCGAAACAGCGATCGCAACGCCAAGCGCTGCGCCGCAAAGCGTCGTCGCCGCAATGATGCCGCGCGAGCGCCAAATCCCGTCGGCAATCGCCCATGGATCGATCAGCGGTTTCCACGCATCGTCATTGGGCCGGGTTTCAGAAGGCCGGTTGTCATGGCCGGATGCAGGCTCGTCAGGAATATCGCGAACCTGGTCAGCTGCGCGCCAGCCTGCGAAAAGCGGCTTCTTCCTTGACTTATCGGAAGGGTCTTCCGCATCTGGAACCGCATTGCCCCCGTCTGGCTTGACGTTGAAGAGCGAGTTGTGGCCAGACGCAGGGCGATCTGGAACCGGCCGCGCCTGCCGACCTTGCGGTCCCGACAACAAGGACACACCTTCCCTGCCCTGCCCCTTTCGGACATGCGGAGGCACAAGGGAAAGCAATGATCCCTTGCCGCGTTTCATGTCTTTTGGGTCACGCATTGCGAACTTTTGCCGGGCCTGATGCGGATGAAGGGTTCAATTGGTTAAGGCACGTTAAACAGCCATGGAAAACAAATCGTTAATTTCCTGCTGAACCCGCCTTTAAGCATTGCATGCTATCCCGGTGCAGAACCCCTTAGTCAGCGCGGGCAAATTCGCACGGCCATGATGACCCGCCTCAGCCAGATCATTGCACAAAACAAGCCGCTGATTGCCGGCTATGCCTCGGCGATCAGCGGCTCGCTCGGCAGGCTGGTATTTTCCCTCGCCTATTTCATCCTGCTCGCCAATTCACTCAGCATTGCGGATTTCGGACTGTTTGCATCTGCTTCGGCAACCGGCGTGATGCTGTCTCGCCTGCTCGGGTTCGGCTTTGTTTCACCGCTTTACCGCATCGCGACTGTCAAGCCGCAATTGCTGGGCGCCTACACGTCCGGCATGCTGGCGGCGGGCATGTTGTCCCTGCCGCTGATCGGTGCGGCAGGATTGGCAACTTACCTCTTGCTGTTTGCCGGTTTGATGCCGGCCAAAGCGTTCTGGCTTGTTCTCGCCGCCGAAGCACTGCTGTGGCGGCCGACCGAAATCATTGTCATCGTCAACAACGGGCTAGGCCGGTTTGGGCGCGGCGCGGTTCTGGTCATCATCGGCACCGCGTTAAGAGCAGTCGCTGCGCTCATGCTGGCGCTGGCTGCAAAACCGGATCTTGGTACATGGGCGCTTCTCTATATGGCGGCCAATGCCATCAGCCTGGCGCTGGCGGCCGGCCTGTACTATCCCCGCGTCCGGCTGCGGTTCCGGCCGGAGCTGTATTGGCGGCGGACCCGCGATTCGGTGATGGTGGCGGCATCGGAGTTCATTTTCTATGTCCAGAACGAGATGGACAAGCTTCTTGTGCTGGCATTGAGCGGCCCGGCCATGGCGGGCACTTATGCCATCATCATGCGGCTCGTTGACCTGACCGCCATTCCGGTACGCACGTTTTCGATGATGCTGGTGCAGAAGATGATGCGCTCGCCAGACGTGCTGGGCGGCTTCCGCAGGCGGTTCGGCGTGGAGGCTGCGATCTTTCTGGTGTCAACACTCGGCATGGCCGCCCTTGCCGGAATTCTCTGGTTCTTCCCTTCCGCCTTGGGCCAAAACGTGGCGCCGGCTGCCGCCCTTGCCGGCCTGGCGCTTTTGGTGCCGGGTTTTCGCAATCTTATCGAGTATCAGGCCGAGCTGCTTTATGGGCGCGGACAGACCGGGTTGAGGGCGCTTTCACTGGCTGCCGCTGCATTGGCAAAAGGAATTCTGCTCGGTGCGCTGCTGGCGGCGGCGCCAGAAGAATGGCGGGTCATTGCCGGGCTGAATGGCGTATTTGCCGCTCTTTACCTGATGTCGGCCATGATCACCTATCCCGCACTGTCCCGCAAAAGCCGGGCTGTCTGAACGCTTTCAGACGGCAGCCAGCTTGCGGATCAGGGCGAGGTCGGTGCCGATAAAGGACTGCAAGCCAAGCGCCACCTGGCCGGACTCGGCGGTGTCGATGAAGTTCTGCAATTCCGCTTCGCCAAGATGCGGCCCCGTCCAATAGGTTCGGCACAATTCCGTTGAATCGTGGAAATGATTTTCGCCGCCCAGCACATCATCAACATAACGGCCATACAGCATGCATTCGGAAAAGCGCCGGTCCTTCGCAACGGCTTGGGCCCAATGCCGCCCGGACAGGTTTTCGATATGCCGGGTCATGCCAATTGCGGCTTGCCGGTTCCAAGCGATCAAAGTCGCAATGTAGTCATGCCCGGAAACAGAACCGACCCCAAGAGCCTTGCCTGCGTTTTTCGACCAAATCCGCTGCTCCGCCAGTTCCGGCCTTGTGAGCGCATTGTCGCGGCGAAACAGCCTTGTCTTGCCAGCACGGCTGAATGCCGTGCTTTCGGCCTTGCGGAAAAAGACAACGTCCGAGTCGCAATAGATCAGGTTTTCAGCATCAACTTGGGCGGCTATGCCAATGCGCCGAAGCTGCTGGACATGCCAGCCCCGCAAGGGCGGCACTTTCAGACTGAGCCAGATGCGGCGCCTGAAAAGGCTGAGCGGATCAGAGACGTCATACAGCCAGGACGGCAAGATATCGCGCTCATCGATGACAACGCGTCTCTGCGATTCAAGCTGCCGGAACAACGCGACATCGGCATGGGCAACGAGAATGTAATGTCGGGACAGGCCGGTGACATGGCGGTCCATGCTTTCGCACAGCAGGCGGCAACGCTCGAAATCGGGAGCATAGCTGGCGGTGACATAGGCAAAAGCCTCCGCGGGCGCGTTTTTCGCGTTCTGCACCATTGCGTTCAGCGCATGCCCGGCTGGCGGAGTTTCTGGCCAAGCACCCGGACGATGAATGCCGGATTGCCAACGATATAGCGGCGCCACAAGCGGCCGGGTTCAAGCCAAAGCCGGTAAAGCCATTCAAGCCGGAGTTGCCGCATGAAAAGCGGCGCGCGCGGAACTGCACCGCTCATGAAGTCAAACAATGCGCCTACCGCAAAACTCATCGTGCAATGGCGTGGCGACAATTGGTCGGCAATAAAGAATTCCTGGCGCGGAACGCCCATGGCGACCAGCACAATGTCAGGATGAAGCTCTTCAAGAGTGCCGAGGATTGCGGGGATTGCGGATTCGGAAAAATATCCGTCGCTGATGGTTTCGAACCGGTGCCATGGAGCCGCTGCCGAAAACGCTTGCCGCGCCTTGGCGGCATTTTCCGGAGTAGCGCCGATCAACCCGATATGCAGCGGGCGCTTGATGGCGGCAAGAAAAGCCGGAATGAAATCGGTCCCGTTCAAATTTGCCGGAAACTTGTCGCCATACAAAAGGCGGCTGGCAAGATCGACGCCGACGCCGTCGGCCAACACGACAAAGTCCGGCATGATTGCCCTAAGGCGTGTGTCAGTTGATGCCACATTGGCGATATGGGCGTTGAGAAAGCCAACGCGCGTAAACACTTTTCCGGCAAGGCAGGCATCAAGATAGTGGATGCAATCCTGCTGGCAGAGCACGCTGACAGCAGTGCCAAGAATGTTGCGTGTGGAAATCCCTGCGGGCAGGTCCGGGGTCAAGGCGACATTCATGCCGCAACCCTCGCCGCTTTTGCGGCAAATGCAGCAAGACCAAGGCCCACGCCCCTGTCGAGGGCTTCACGCTGGGCCGCATGAAAGGCGCGGCCATCGGCGAGCGGGGCATTCGAACGCGCCGCACGAACAAGTGCCGCGGCAAAAGCAGCCGGGTCATCCGTCACGGTGCAATTGGCAGGGATCATGCCCAATCCACGCACAGAGCGGGTTGTCGCCACACTTGGCAGGCCCAGTTCAAAGGTCTCGATTGTCTTGAGCTGAACACCGGTTCCTTCTGTGCTGACCAGCGGAATAACACCGGACGCCATGACGAATTCCGTGGCATCGGCAACACGGCCAA
>JBATMU010000034.1:0-1642 GCA_049289995.1 Rhizobiaceae bacterium
CCGCCACAGGCTGCGCACCGATTCCACGTTGTCGCTGCCCAGCGCCGTGACGCGGATGGCCAGCGCCTGCCGGTAGTAGGGCTCGGCATCAGCGGGCTTGCCGGCGGCCCTGAGATTGGCGGCGAGATCGCCGGCCGAGCGGGCCGTATCGAGATGGTCAGGTCCGAGGATTTTTGCGCGTATGGCCAGCGCCTGCCGGAAATGCGGTTCGGCATCGGCATATTTCTTCTGGTCAAACAGCGTGTCACCCAACAGCCGGTGGAGATTGGCCGCTTCAGCGGACTGGCCGCCCATTTCGCCTTCGGCACGCGCAAGGGCGGCACGCGCAACCGGCTCGGCATCGGCCGGCTCGCCCTGATCCAGCATTGACTGAATGGCAGCAGCGTCTTCGGCCGGTCCCGCCCTTGCAGGCGAGGACGCGCCAGCCATAATGGCGGCGCAAACACCGGCCAGCATCGCTGATCGCAAGGACCAAATCGCCGCCACTTCACCGTCCTCCAAGCGCCCGGCGATATCTGAGCGCCAACTGGCGGCGGATTCAAGGCCGGATTGCGAAGGCAGCTTGACGCTTTGATGGCTGCCGCGTTCTTTGGCACGTGTGGAAATCGGGATACAGCGATGCTGAAACGCCTGTTGGTTTTGATGATGGTTCTGCTCGGCGCATCCGGCGCGGCGAGAGCAGCAGAGCCGGAGGCGCTCGCGCTGATCCTTGACCTGATTGCCGCAAAAAGCGGCGTTCGGCCCACCTATGGCAGGCTCGAGGTCTCGGCAAACGGCGTAGTCACGCTCACCAATGTTACCCTTTCTGTAAAGAACCCTGCAGAGCCGGATGACCGCAATGAGACGCACGCCAAACAGATCATCCTGCGCGGGCTCAGCACGGACCAGGGCGTGGTCACTGTCCGTGGCGCCGAAATCACGGGCTTCACACATCAGCGCTCGGTGTTTTCGATGGAGGTGCTGCAGATTGACAGCATGTTTGCCGAGCTTGGCGTTGATCCGCCCGGCTCCATCGGGCGAGCCGTCGACGACAAAATATCGATTGGCGAGCTTTCGGCATCCGTCTGGACGCTGGACACGCAAGCCGCGATGACCGGTGACGGCAAGGCGCTGATTGCGGCTATGGGCGTCGAGAACATGCATGCGAAAGATTTGTCGCTTCTGTCGAGCGGCACGCCGGTCAAGGCTGCCGGCTTTTCCATGGAGCTTCAGCGCCGGCGTTCGGCCGGGCCAAACGGCCGGCACTACGAAATTGAGGATCTCGTGCTGTCCGCGCCCATTTTGCAGGCGCTGTTTGGCACGGCTCCCGCCGAACTCGGTTACAGCAACCTCACGGTCAATGCGGACGCACAGACCAGTTTTGAAGCGACACAAGCCCAGGGAAGCGCCAGTGTGAAGGCGGACGGTGCGGGCGACCTGCATTTCACCTGGGATTTGGCCGATGTGGATATCAGCCAGCTGGTGATTGGCTCAAACCTCCAGAAAGTATCAGCGGCTTCGCCACAGGCCCGGATAGAAGTCGCCAAGGTCCGCTATGCCGACCGGGGCGCAGCGGCGCGCATGATGGTTCTGCTTGAACGGCAGACCGGCGCCGGCCGGGCGCAGCTTGCCGGTGCACTCGCCGCGCAGGCGGCGTCGGAAA
>JBATMU010000035.1:0-18124 GCA_049289995.1 Rhizobiaceae bacterium
GGGCGCCCATGGTCCGGTGCGGTTGTCTGCATGGGTTTTCTTTGCACTGACAGCTGCCGCCATCCTTTTCAGTGCGCCGCAAAACGTCGTTTTGGCGCTGATTGCCGCCGGCGCATTGGCCTTTGCGCTTGGCCTGCGCAAGCCTGGATCGTCTGCACTGTCCGGACTGGGCTTTGTTTACGCGTTGTTGCCGGCCTATGCGATGACGCGGCTCAGGCTCGATGGCCTGTTTCCGGTGATTTTCCTGTTTGCAGCGGTTTGGGCGACCGACATTTTCGCCTATTTCAACGGCCGCTCTCTGGGCGGGCCAAAGCTTGCACCGACAGTCTCGCCGTCAAAAACCTGGAGTGGTGCAGTAGGCGGCGCAGCCGGCGCCATGGCTGCAGGTCTGGCAATTGGCCTGTCTGCAGGACTATCAGGCGGCCTGGGCCTGCCCTTGGCCTGTCTGCTGCTGTCTGTGGTCTCGCAGCTTGGCGATCTCGGCGAATCGGCTTTCAAGCGGCATTTTGGCGCCAAGGATTCCGGGCGTCTGATTCCAGGTCATGGCGGCATGATGGACCGTATTGACGGGCTCGCCGTGGCGGCGGTGGCGTTATGGCTGCTTTCCGCTAGCGGATCGCTTGCCTTGCTTGCGCCGTAGGCCATGGAATTGCCCGCTTTGACGCAGACGAACAAACTTGAAATCCACATGACGGGGTATTGCATTGGCTGAATTGTTTTCCGGCGCGCTGGCTGCCGCCCCCTCGCTGGGCTTGACGCTGCTGGCCTTCCTGTTCGTGCTGCTGGTCGTGGTTTTCGTCCACGAAATGGGCCATTACCTTGTCGGCCGCTGGTGCGGCATCGGCGTAAAAACCTTTTCCATCGGTTTTGGCCGCGAATTGGCCGGCTTCAATGACCGTCACGGCACGCGCTGGAAACTGTCAGCCATTCCGCTTGGCGGCTATGTGCAGTTTGTCGGCGATGCAGGCGCAACAAGCGAGCCAGACGCCGAAGAGATGGAAAAGCTGACCGAGGCGGAGCGCAAGGTGGCCTTTCATCTCGCGCCGGTCTGGAAACGGGCGGCGACGGTTTTTGCCGGACCCCTGTTCAACTTCCTGCTGACCATCGCCGTTTTCACGGTGATGTTTTCCATCTATGGCCGCTTTGTCAGCGATCCGATGGTCGCCTCGGTCCGGGATGGCAGCCCTGCCCAAGCCGCAGGCCTGATGCCGGGCGACCGGTTCTTGTCGGTGGATGGCAACAAGGTCGAGACCTTTGGCGATGTGCAGGGCTATGTTTCGGCGCGCGCCGGTGAGCCCATCGTGTTTGTCATCCTGCGCGACGGCAAGGAAATCAGCCTGACAGTCACGCCGCGCCTCGAAGAACAGAAGGATGCGCTGGGCAATGTCATCAAGCTTGGCCTGATCGGCGTGGTCAATGACGAAAAAGGCGGCAAGCCGCGCGTCATCGAACTCAATCCGGCCCAGGCTCTCGTCGAAGGCGTCAGCGAAACCTGGTCGATCATCGCCCGCACCGGCTTTTTCCTGAAGCGGTTTGTGGTGGGCCGCGAAGACAAATGCCAGCTCGGCGGGCCGGTCAAGATCGCCGGAATGGCCGGCAAGGCGGCCGAGAAGGGCTTCGACTGGCTGATCCAGTTGATCGCCCTGTTGTCGGTAGGAATTGGCTTCCTGAACCTGTTGCCGATACCGCCTCTTGATGGCGGGCACCTGCTATTTTACGGCATTGAGGCAATTGCCCGGCGTCCGGTTTCCGCGCGCGTCATGGATTATGTCTATCGCACGGGATTCGTTCTGGTTTTGGCCTTTATGGGATTCGTTCTTTGGAACGATTTGTTTGCCTGCTGAAATGGCGGGGCGCACAAAAATGCCGCATTTTTGACGCCTTGTTTACCATGACGCCCGATTTGAGTGACGCGAATGCCACGGCCTTTCAATTAATAAACGCAAATTAACCACCGGACTTGCTTGTATGGCAAATCCGGGTATTACGGTTCCAGCGTTCGCGCATTCCGGCCGGTTTCTCGTCTGGGGACTTCGAGAAGGGACAGAGGTAAATTAGCCCGATGAAGGCAATCAGAAAAATTATGGGCGCTGCGTCTGCGGTCGGCCTCTCGACAGGCTTGATCGTGACAGGCACGGCGGCGCTGCAATTTGCAGCGGTGACGATTGCTGAAGCGGCGGTCGTCTCCCGCATTGAAGTGCGCGGCAACAAGCGCATCGAAGCCCAGACCATTGCAGGCTATGTCGGTATCAAGCCGGGCAAGTCCTTTTCCGCAGATGACATCGATGCTGCCGTCAAGCGGCTGTTTGCGACCGGCCTTTTCGCCGATGTGCGCATCAACCAGTCCGGCTCGGCGCTGATCGTTGAAGTCGACGAATATGCCGTCGTCAATCAGGTGCTCTTCCAGGGCAACAAGAAGATCAAGGACGACGCGCTGGCCGGCGCCATCCAGCTCAAGCCGCGCGGCGTGTTTTCGCAGGCGACGCTTGACGCTGATCTGGAAGCCGTCCGCGCCTCCTATACCCGCATTGGCCGTTCGGATGCCGTCATCTCGACCCAGGTGATCGAGCTTGGCGATGGCCGCGTCAATGTGGTGTTTGAAATTAACGAGGGCGGCCGCACCAAGATTGGCCAGGTCAATTTTGTCGGCAACAGCGCCTATGGCGACCGCCGTTTGGCCGAAGTGATCTCGACCAAACGGTCGTCGATCCTGTCCTGGCTGAAGCGGGATGACGTTTATGACGAAGAGCGCCTGCGCGCCGACGAAGAAGCGCTGCGCCGCTTCTATTACAATCACGGCTATGCCGATTTCCGCGTGATCTCTTCGTCCGCCGAGCTGGATGACAATTCCAATGTCTATTCCATCACGGTCACCGTCGAGGAAGGCGAACGCTACAAGTTCGGCCCCATCGGTGTTGAAAGCACTGTTGAGGGCGTTGATGCTTCCGTGCTCGATTCGGTCATCGAGACCCGCGAAGGCAATGTCTATTCGGCCAAGGATGTCGAAGATTCGCTGATCGCCATCACCGAACAGGTTTCGGGCAAGGGTTTTGCCTTCGCCCAGGTGACGCCGCGCGGTGACCGCAATTTCGAGACCCGCACCATTTCGGTCACCTATACGATCGATCAGGGTCCGCGCACCTATATCGAGCGCATTGAAATCCGCGGCAATGACCACACCCGCGACTATGTCATTCGCCGCGAATTCGACGTGTCGGAAGGCGACGCCTTCAATCAGGTTCTCATCCAGCGCGCGAAGCGCCGCCTGGAAGCGCTTGACTTCTTTACTGCCGTGAATATTGCCACCGCCCCCGGTTCGGAAGCTGACCAGGTCATTCTGGTTGTCGATGTCGTGGAAAAATCGACGGGCGAATTCGGCGTTGGCGCAGGCTATTCGACCGGCCAGACCGCAACCGCCGCAAAGGGCGTCAATGTCGAGGCCTCGGTGTCGGAGAAGAATTTCCTCGGGCGCGGCCAGTTCATCAAGATTTCGGTCGGCGGCGGCAAGAATTCCCGCGATTACACCCTGTCTTTCACCGAGCCCTATTTCCTCGGCCGCCGTATTTCAGCCGGCGTTGACCTTACGCAATCAACCCGCACCGAGACCAACTATGCTTCGGTGACCAAGGGCGGCACTGTTCGTTTCGCTGCGCCGATCACCAATGCGCTGTCGGCCAATTTCGCCTACAATCTGAGCCAGGAAACCTATACCTACAACACGACTTGCGATCCCAACCAGGATGGCAACCCGGCCGATGGCACCTGCACAATCGCCACTGCGGTGCAGAACGGCGTTGCTGCCAGCCCGTGGATCAAATCTTCAGTGACGCTGGGTCTTGGCTATAACACCATCGACAACATGCAAAATCCGCGGTCCGGCCTGTTCACCAATGCAACGACGGAAATTGCCGGTCTTGGCGGCGACGCGAAGTTTGTGAAATTCTCGGCGCGCGGCACCTATTACAAGACCATTTCTGAAGAAATGGACATTGTTGGTGTGCTGGCCGGCGGCGCAGGCCATATGCAGGGCTTTGGCGCAGGCGGTTACCGCATATTTGATATGTTCAACTCGAACGACCGCATCATCCGCGGCTTCAAGTATAACGGCATCGGACCGTACGATTCCACGACACTTGAGCATTTGGGCGGCACGACCTATTTCAATGCCTCCGCCGAAGCGCAGTTCCCGATGCCGGGTCTTCCGGAGAGCTTTGGCCTGCGTGGAGCGGTATTTGCTGATGCGGCAACCCTGTTTGGCAACTCGCTAGCCGATGCAGGCACGGCCATGGCTCTGCGTGCTTCTGTCGGCGCGTCGATCATTTGGGCTTCGCCATTCGGTCCGTTGCGGCTCGATTATGCCGTTCCGGTTCTCAAGCAGGCCGGCGACGTCCAGCAACGGTTCAACTTCGGCGTTTCGACCCGCTTCTGATGCGGCATCCTGATTGGTTCCGGGCGATTATAGCCCGGGACGGAAGGACATTATGACCGCGCCCGGCTTTTTCTTGCCCTCCCGAAAGCTGACAGCCATCCAGATTTGCGATCTGACCGGTGCGGAGCTTGGCAATCCGGAACACGCGAGTGTTGATGTTTGTGGCGCTTCACCAGCCAATCAGCCGGGTGAGGGGCTGCTGGTTTTCGTCGAAGGCCGCAAGAACGCTGCTCTGATGGCGGGCATTCATTCCGGCCTGGTTCTCTGTTCCTCCGACATGGCTGAACTTGCCCAGCCCGGCGTAGCGGTTTTGACGGTTCGTCACCCGCAGCAGGCCTTTGCACAGGTGTTGAGGTTGCTGTTCCCGCAAGCCGTCCGCCCAGGGCCTGTCACGGATTGCATTGGGGTTTCGCCCGCCGCCCACGTTGATCCAACTGCAATTGTTGAACCCAGCGTCATCATCGAGCCCTGCGCGGTCATTGGTGCAGGCGCCCATGTCGGTGCTGGCACAGTCATCGCGCCAGGCGCTGTGATTGGCCGCAATTGCCGCGTTGGCCGCGACTGCCATATCGGTCCAGGCGCGTCCATTCTGGCCGCCTTTATCGGCAACCGGGTCACTATCCACGCCGGCGCCCGCATCGGCCAGGATGGGTTCGGCTATGTCCCGGGCGCTTCCGGTTTTGAAAAAGTGCCGCAAATCGGCCGCGTCATCATTCAGGACAATGTTGAGATCGGCGCAAACACCACCATAGACCGCGGCGCCATGGACGATACGGTTATCGGCGAGGGCGCCAAGATCGACAATCTGGTGCAAATCGCCCACAATGTGCGCATTGGCAGGTCTTGCGTCATTGCCGGGTTGTGCGGACTTTCCGGGTCGGTGACGCTTGGCGACGGCGTAATGCTGGGCGGCAGCGTCGGCATCGCTGATCATTTGACAATCGGCAGCGGCGCGATGATAGCAGCCCGCGCCGGCGTGATGCATGATGTGCCTGCCGGTGCGCGCTTTGCGGGTGCACCTGCCAAGCCAATCAAGGAATTTTTCCGGGAGGTTGCCGCCCTGCGCCAGCTTTCCGAGCGCAAGGGAAAGGCCAAGGCCGATGACTGAGACTGCCAATGCATTGCAATCACTGGATATATTGAAGCTGCTTCAATTGTTGCCGCATCGCTATCCTTTTCTGCTGATTGACAAGATCATTGACATCGACGCCGACAATTCGGCCATTGGCATCAAGAATGTCACAATGAATGAGCCGCATTTCACCGGCCATTTTCCGGGCCACCCGGTCATGCCCGGCGTGCTCATCATCGAAGCCATGGCCCAGACGGCGGGGGCCATCTGCCTCAATTCGCTGGGCAAGGACACGCCGTCGATCGTCTATTTCATGACCATCGACAATGCAAAATTCCGCAAACCGGTCGTGCCCGGCGACCGCCTCGAACTGCACGTCAAGAAGGTTAAACGGCGCGGCGCGATCTGGCGCTTTGCCTGCGAGGCCAAAGTGGATGGCGCGCTTGTCGCCGAGGCGGAAATCTCGGCCATCCTCGCCGACAGTCCGGCAGCCTGAAAAGTGGCGGGAACACACATCCATCCGCTCGCTTCGGTCGCTCCGGATGCGGAACTTGGCGAGAATGTCAGCATCGGGCCATTTTGCCTGGTCGAATCGGGCACGGTCCTTGGTGACAGGGTCGAGTTGAAGAGCCATGTTTCGGTACTGGCAGGCACCAGCCTTGGCGCTGACAGCGTGGTCTGGCCCAACTCGGTTCTCGGCGGCGATCCGCAGAACAAGGCCCACAAAGGCGGCCCGGCGCGGTTGGTCATCGGCGCGCGCACTGTGATCCGCGAGGCTTGCACGTTCAATCGCGGCACTGATTCCGCCCGGGCGCTGACTTCCATTGGCGACGACGGGTATTTCATGACCGGCTCGCACATCGCCCATGACTGCAATGTCGGCCACCGCGTGACATTCGCCAATGGCGCCACGCTGGGCGGGCATGTCGAAGTCGGCGACAATGTCACCATTGGCGGCTTTGCCGCCGTGCATCAGTTTTGCCGCATTGGCCGCATGGCCTTCATCGGCGGCATGTCTGCGGTGGTCGGTGATGTCATGCCTTTCGCCATCGCGCTGGGCAACCGCGCCCGGCTGCGCGGCCTCAATCTGATCGGCCTGCGCCGCTCCGGCATGGACAGAGCAGAGATCATCGCCTTGAAGAAGGCCTACACGATGCTGTTTGACCGCTCGGCAACCATGGAAACAAACCTGCCGCGCGTGGCGGAAGCTTTTGGCCAATCGTCCGCCGTGGCCGAAATGCTGGCCTTTTTCAGCGATCGCCAGAAGCGGCATTTCTGCGTGCCGCCCGTGCGCGGCGCATCTGCCGGTGATGCTGCCGATGACGAAGGCTGAAAAAAGCCTGGATTTTCCCTCCGGCGCACGCTTTGCCGTGATTGCCGGCGGCGGTGCCCTGCCTGCCGATGTCGCCAACGCGCTTTCAGCCAACGGGTTTTCACCGTTCATTTTCCGGGTTGATGGCGAAGTCACCGCTGATTTCAGCCAGCAAGCCGGAACAGCCATCACGCTTGAAGACTTGGCCGGCCTGTTCAGTCACCTGAAACAGCAATCCATCACGCACCTTGTCATGGCAGGCAGCATCAGCCGCCGGCCGGATTGGCGTGCAGTCAAGCTGAGCCCGGGCCTTGTTCCTGTGGTCTTGCGCGTCATCCGGGCTTTGGCATCGGGCGACGACACACTGCTCGGCACGGTCATCCGCCTTCTGGAGAAGCGTGGCGTGACGGTGGTCGGCGTCCAGCACATTCTGCCGGAATTTGTCGCCGCCATAGGTTATTTGGGCAAAACACAGGCCGGCAAGACCGAACACGCCACCGCGATCACCGCTTTTGCCGCCGCCCGCGCCATCGGCGCGCTGGATGCAGGGCAGGCGGCAATCGCCATTGGAAAGCGCGTGGTAGCGCTCGAAGGCGCGGAAGGCACCGCCGCGATGCTGGCCCGCATAGAAGCACTCAAAGCGCAGGGGCGCCTTAAAGCGGGTAGAGGCGGCGTGCTGGCCAAATGCCGCAAGCCTGGTCAGGATGAACGTGCCGACCTGCCGACGATCGGGCCGGACACGATACAGGCGGCGGCAGACGCCGGTTTGGCCGGCATCATCATCGAAGCGGGCGGCACGCTGATTCTGGATGCGAAACAGACTGTGCAAGCCGCTGACCAGAATGGGATTTTCATCCTCGGCTGGCGGGAGGATGCGTCATGAGCCTGCGGCTCGCCATTGTTGCGGGCGAGGAATCCGGCGACCTGTTGGGCGCTGACCTCGTAGCGGCGTTGAAGGCATCCGGACAGGATGTGACGCTCACCGGCGTTGGCGGGGCGCATCTGCAGGCTGAAGGCCTGGTGACGCTGTTTGACCCTGCCGAAATTGCCCTGATGGGCTTGTCAGCCATTGTGCGTTCGCTGCCGCGCCTGATGCGCCGCATTCGCCAGACGGCTGCCGCAATTCTGGCCGCCAAGCCCGATGTGCTGGTCATCATCGACAGCCCCGAATTCACCCACCGTGTCGCCAAACGCGTGCGTGCTGCCGATCCGTCGATCCGCATCGTCAATTATGTTTGCCCGTCGGTCTGGGCTTGGCGGCCCGAGCGCGCGCCTGCCATGCGCGCCTATGTCGATCTGGTCCTGTGCCTGCTGCCGTTTGAACCGGCAGAACTGGCGCGCCTTGGCGGCCCTGACGGGGTTTATGTCGGCCACCGGCTGGCCAATGATCCGGACCTTTTGGCCGCGCGCGCTGAAAATCAGCGCCGCGCGAAGGAAGGGCGGGGACTGCCGCGCCAATTGCTGGTTCTTCCCGGTTCGCGGCGCAGCGAAGTGCGCGGCCTGCTTGCCCCGTTCGGCAAGGTGATTGCTGAATTGATGGCCCGTGGAAACCACTTTGATGTCACCATCCCGACCGTCGCTCATGTGCGGGCGCTGGTGGAGGAGGGGGTGCGCGATTGGAACATCAAGCCGGCCATTGCCAGCGGGCCGGACGAAAAATGGCGCGCTTTTGGCCAGGCCGATGCGGCGCTTGCGGCTTCCGGAACAGTGACGCTCGAACTGGCGTTGGCCGGCGTGCCAATGGTTTCGGCCTACAAGACCGATCTGCTTTTCCGGCTGATCGAACACAAGATCACGCTGTGGACCGCCTCGTTGCCCAATATCATTGCCGACCGGGTGATCGTGCCGGAATATATCAACGCCTATGTCCGGCCCGGCAACATGGCGCGCGTGCTGGAGCAGCTCATGGCCGATGGCCCGGTGCGCGCTGCGCAGATGGACGGCTTTGCCGAAATCACCCGCCGCATGGCCGTTCCGCGCCCATCAGGGGACTTGGCGGCGGCGGTGCTTGGTAAGCAGCCAATAGCGAATAGCAAATAGGGCGGCAGATTTTCCATAGCCAAATTTGGCATCCGGTATTTCTACTCGCTACTCGCTACTCGCTACTCGCTACTCGCTACTCGCTGCGCTCAGCGCTTGGCGATCATCACATAGTCCCGCTGCGGCGCGCCTGTGTAAAGCTGGCGCGGACGGCCGATCTTCTGGTGCGGGTCCTCGATCATTTCCTTCCACTGCGCGATCCAGCCGACCGTGCGCGCCACGGCAAACAGCACCGTGAACATGGTGGTCGGGAAGCCCATCGCCTTCAGCGTGATGCCCGAATAGAAGTCAATGTTCGGATAGAGTTTCTTCTCAATGAAATAGGGATCGGTCAGCGCGATCCGCTCGAGCTCCAGCGCCACATCAAGCAACGGATCGTCCTTGATGCCCAGCTCGCCCAGCACTTCGTGGCAGGTCTTCTGCATGATCTTGGCGCGCGGGTCATAGCTTTTGTAAACACGGTGACCAAAACCCATCAGACGGAACGGATCATTCTTGTCCTTGGCCCGTGCGATGAATTCAGGGATGCGGTCAACCGTGCCGATTTCCGCCAGCATGTTCAACGCCGCCTCATTGGCGCCGCCATGCGCCGGGCCCCACAGGCAGGCAATGCCGGCGGCAATGCAGGCAAACGGGTTGGCGCCCGACGAGCCGGCCAGCCGCACCGTCGAGGTCGAGGCGTTCTGTTCGTGGTCGGCGTGCAGGATGAAAATGCGCTCCATGGCGCGCGCCAGCACCGGATTGACCTTGTAGTCCTCGCACGGCACCGCATAGCACATGCGCAGGAAATTGGCGCCAAAGCCGATATTGTTGCAGGGATAAACGAAGGGCTGGCCAATCGAATATTTGTAGGCCATGGCGGCAATCGTCGGCATTTTGGCGATCATCCGCAGGCTGGCGACCATGCGCTGGTGCGGATCGGAAATGTCGGTCGAGTCATGGTAGAACGCCGACAGCGCGCCGACCACGCCGACCATGACCGCCATCGGATGGGCGTCACGCCGGAATCCGCGGAACAGGAACTGCATCTGCTCGTGCACCATGGTATGGCGCGTGACACGGCCGTCAAAATCTTCCTTTTGCGCCTTGGTTGGCAGTTCGCCGTAAAGCAGCAGGTAACAGGTCTCCAGAAAGTCGCCGTTTTCGGCCAGCTGGTCGATCGGGTAGCCGCGGTGCAGCAGAATGCCTTCGTCGCCGTCGATATAGGTGATCTTGGATTCGCAGCTCGCTGTCGAGGTGAAGCCCGGATCATAGGTGAATGCGCCGGTGTTCTTGTAGAGCGCAGCGATATCGATCACTTCCGGGCCAATGGAGCCCTTGCGGACCGGATAGTCGCCGAGTTTGCCGTCTTTTTCGATCTTCGCGCTTGAGTCCGGCATGGTCAGCTCCTTGATTTGCGGGAGGGCCGGCAAGGCGTTCAGTTTGCACTGCACCATGCCGAAATCGGCGGTTCATTACAATTGCTAGCGCATTTAACCGGACCTGCCAAGGTAAACCAAAGCCGGATGTTGCGCCGCAACACGAAAGATTGATCTTGATTTGCTGACGTTCGGGCAAGCGCCAATCAGCACAATCCGTGGCGGTGCCAGATCGGGGCAATTGACTCGATGGCGGCAACCGAGTTGCTCAACGCGCCAAGTTTCGGGTGCGTTTCAGCCAGTTCGGCGGCGTTGTCGCCCCACGACGCGATCATGGCGGCATAGATGTCAACCGCACAGGGATCTTTGCCAAACAGGAACGGGCCGTCACTGATGGCAGCTGCAAACACCGCCCATTCGCATGCACGGCGGGCGATTGCCGCTTGCCGGACAGCCGGGCCGCCGGCCGGATCAGCGCTGTAGCGGTCAGCATAGTAGACGTGCAGCTCGGTCATGTAGAGATTGGCCGACAGATACGCCATCCAGCGCAGATAGGCCGGACGGTTGGCGTGGCCGGGCGGCGGCGCAAGCTGACCAGCTTGTTCGGCCAGATACATCAATATGGCCGATGACTCGGTCATCGTTACGCCATTTGGCAAAACCAGCACCGGCACCTGGCCAAGAGGATTAAGCGCCAGCAGCGCGGCATGGTTCGGATCATCCGCCGAATTGGCGACATCGACGACAATGCGCGGCAGCCCGGCCAGCGCCAACAGCGCTTCGACGGCTGCCGAGCCGGAGCCTGGACGGCCATAGAGCGTAAATGGTTTCGGGTTCAGCGGCCGGGCGCTCATGCGGTCTGGTCCTTCAGCCGCGCCAGCGATTCGCTGCGTCCCAGCACTTCAAGCACATCAAACACGCCCGGCGAGGTCGCCTTGCCGGTCAGCGCGGCCCGGAGCGGCTGGGCAATCTTGCCGAGTTTCAGTCCCGCCACTTCGGCATGAACCTTGACCGCCGCTTCAAGCGCTTCTGCCTGCCACTCGGCTGCGCTTTCCAGCACCGGCAACACGGACGCCAAAGCCGCCCGGCCTTCGTCATTGAGAATGCCGGCCGCCTTCTCATCCAGCGGCAGCGGCCGCGTCGCATAGAGATAGGCCGCGCTTGCTGCCAGTTCGATCAGCGTCTTGGCCCGGTCTTTCAAGCCAGCCATGGCGGCAATCAGCGGCGCTTCGCCCTTTTCGGCAATGCCGTCGGCCAGCCATTGCATTCCCTCGAGATAGGGAAGCGTATCTACCAGTGCGCGGGTCAGAGCAGCATCGTCCATGCGCCGCATCCACGAACCATTGACCGCTTCGAGCTTGGCGTAATCCATGCGCGCCGCGCCCTTGTTGATGTCGCCGATGTCGAACCACGACACCATGTCCGTAGTCGACATGATCTCGTCATCGCCATGGCTCCAGCCAAGCCGCGCCAGATAATTGCGCAAGGCCTCTGGCAGATAGCCCATGGCGCGATAAGCCTCGATGCCGAGCGCCCCATGACGCTTGGAAAGCTTGGCGCCGTCCGCGCCGTGGATCAGCGGGATATGCGCCATTTCCGGCACGTCCCAGCCCATGGCCCGGTAGATGACCGTCTGCCGCGCCGCATTGGTCAGGTGATCGTCGCCGCGGATGATGTGGGTGACGCCCATGTCGTGATCGTCCACCACCACGGCATGCATATAGGTCGGGTTGCCGTCCGAGCGCAGGATGATGAAATCGTCGAGATCCTTGTTGGGGAAACGCACTTCGCCCTGCACATGGTCTTGCACCACGGTTTCGCCTTCGCGCGGCGCCTTGATGCGGATCACCGGCTTGACTCCCGCAGGCGCCTCCGATGCCGGACGGTCGCGCCAGCGCCCATCATAGCGCGGCGGGCGGCCCTCGGCACGCGCGCTTTCGCGCATGGCGTCAAGCTCTTCGGCCGAGCAATAGCAGTAATAGGCAGCGCCCTTGGCGACCAGCTCCTCCGCAGCCTCGCGATGGCGGGCTGCGCGGCCATGCTGGGAGACCGGTTCGCCATCCCATGTCAGGCCAAGCCATTTCAAACCATCAAGAATGGCTGCCGTCGCTGCCTCGGTCGAGCGCTCGCGGTCGGTGTCTTCGATGCGCAACAACATCACGCCGCCGGTATGCCTGGCATAGAGCCAGTTGAACAACGCTGTCCGCGCCCCGCCGATATGCAGGTAGCCGGTGGGCGAGGGGGCAAAGCGGGTGACAACGGGCTTGGACATGCGAAAGCGGCTCCGGGATGAGGCGGTTCCTCTACCACAGGACCGGCGGGGCGCAAACGCGCAGTATTGACGTGAACAAGCAACGTCTTTCGCGCAAAGGTGGAAACCTGCCGCATTCTGTGCTGGATTGGATTTGCAGGGTGGGCGCCATGGCCGCAACGGATACACTTCAGCCAGCAATTTCGGCAGAGCAGGCCATGTTGCGCATGGCTGATCCCGCCGATCTGGCAGAAATGCCTTCGGATATGCCTGACGCTTTCCCCCCGGCAAGCCGCCCGCCTGCCGCCGCCCCGGCAAGCGCAAGCCGGTTTGGCGCGAACCTGGCCAAACCCTTGGCGGGGATGGCCGGCCAAATACGCGAGGCGGTCATTGAGGAGCGCGAACTGGGCGCTGGATTTTTGGCCGTGCCGTTTCTGGCCGGTGCAGGAGCGATCACCTATTTCCGCCTGGAAAGCGAACCGCATTTTGCCGTTTTGGCGGCAGCCTGTCTTGTTTTGGCGGTTTGCGCCTGGTTGGGTCGGTTTCGCCCGCTGGTCCACGCCGCATGCATGACGCCGTTTCTGCTGGTCCTGGGCATGCTGGCCGCCAAGACCGAAACACTGCGTGCCGGCACCATGATGCTTGGCAGTCCGCTGGCCACAATGGTGACAGGCCGGATAGCCGAAATCGACCTGCTGCCAAACGGATCCAAACGCCTGACGCTTGATATTCTTTCGACGGAGCGCCCGGCGCTGCGCCATTCACCGGCCCGCGTGCGCGTTTCGGCCCGCAGCCTCCCGGAAGGAACAAAGGCCGGCGACGGCGTGAAAGGCCTGGTGCGGTTGTTGCCGCCCACCGGTCCGGTCCGGCCGGGCAGCTTTGACTTTTCTTTCAGCGCCTATTTCACCCGCATTGGCGCCAACGGGTTCTTTCTCGCCGAACCGCAAATCACCAACGCCCCGTCGCCAGGTTCGGTATTGGACAGGATGAAAGCCGCCGCTGCGCGCATGCGCGAAGGCATTTCAGCGCGCATCCGCGCCCGGCTGCCGGGGGCAGAGGGTGAAATAGCCGCCGCACTGATTGCCGGTGCCGCCGCCGGCATCCCTCCAGCCATGAACGAATCCATGCGGCGTTCGGGCATCGCCCATGTCACCTCGATTTCCGGCCTGCATCTGGCTTTGGTGGCCGGGCTGATCATGGGTACAATCCGCGCTGCCTTTGCGCTGTTTCCCGGCTTTTCCCAGCGCAGGCCGGTCCGCAAATACGCCGCCGCTGCCGCTTTGGCAGGGGTCTCGTTCTATCTGCTCCTGTCGGGAGCCGCAGTCGCGACCCAACGGTCTTGGCTGATGATCGCCGTCATGCTGTTGGCGTTGATGGCTGACCGCGCCGCCATTTCCATGCGCAACCTCGGTTTGGCGGGCCTCGCCATCATTCTGGTGACGCCGCATGAGCTGGTCGGGCCAAGTTTCCAATTGTCGTTTGCCGCAACGGCGGCTCTGGTCGCCGGCTATGGCGCCTTCACCCACTGGCAAGCCGCACGACAGCCGGATCGCCAAGTGCATCCGCCCTTGGCAAAACGGGCGTTACGCTGGATTGGCGGTGCATTGGCTGGCCTTGCCCTGACCTCGCTTTTGGCCGGAACCGCAACCGTGATCATCGGCGCCTGGCACTTTCACCGCATTGCGCCGCTTGGCCTGTTTGCCAATCTCGCCGCCATGCCGATTGTTTCGGTGATCGTCATGCCTGCCGGAATGGCTGCTGCTCTCCTCATGCCGCTTGGCCTGGAAGGCCCGGCCCTTGACCTGATGGGATGGGGAATTTCGGCCATGATCGCCGTTTCCGACTGGTTTGCCGAACGGTCGCCGCTTGACGCGGCGGGAATGGTCCCTGATCGCGCCATGCTGGCCTATGTTCTGGCGCTTGCCTGCCTGACCGGGCTATCGACACGGCTCAGGCTGTTTGGCCTGCCCATGGCCGTACTGGCGCTGGTTCTGTGGGCCGTTCCGGGCACACCGGTGCTGCTTGTGTCCGAAGATGGCAAGCTCATGGCCTTCCGCACCGCCGATGGCGGCATGGCGGTCAACCGCATGCGGCCCAATACCTTCACGGCCCGCAATTGGCAGATGGCGTTCAATGCCGGCAAAATCATCAAGCCGGAAAAACCTGAGCCGGATCAGCCTGCCGATGGCGGGCCGAACCTAGCATCGCCTTCCACCGGCCAAATAGCCGCTTTTGCGCTTATGCAGCCTGGCAAGGGCCGCTTTGCGTGCACCGGCATGGTGTGCGCCGCCGAAATCCGCGACGGGCTTTTTGCCATCCACGCCGAAAATCCGGTTTCCGCCGCACCCTGGTGCGACCGTGCGGCAATCATGGTCATAGCCGATGCAACAGCGCAAAACCCGTGTGCTGATCCGGCCATTACTGTTGTGACCGCGCGCGGGCTAGCGCTGCTTGGCAGCGCTGAAATCAGCTTTCCCGCGCTGCCGGGACAAAAACCTGTGCTGCGTCAGGCATTCACCGAACCTTTGCGCCCGTGGAGCAATCACCGCCGTTTTTCGCGCGCCGCCCGTGGCATGCCGCCATGGAAGCCGGATCCGGCAAAGGCCAAACCGTCGTCCGAAACAGACCCGCCTCAATAGCGGCGGATCAGCCCGACCAGCTTGCCCTGCACCTTGACCCGGTCGGAGGAGAAAATGCGGGTCTCGTATTTCGGATTGGCCGCTTCCAGCGCAATCGACGCGCCCTTGCGGCGAAAGCGTTTCAGCGTGGCTTCCTCATCATCGACCAGCGCCACGACGATTTCGCCCGGATTGGCCGTCTGGCCATTGCGGATGATGACCGTGTCGCCTTCGAATATGCCGGCCTCGATCATCGAATCGCCGCGTACTTCCAGCGCATAATGCTCGCCGCCCGTCAGCATGTCCGGCGGCACGACGATGGAATGGGTCTGGTGCTGGATGGCGTCAATGGGAACACCCGCCGCAATCCGCCCCATGACCGGAATGGAGATGGCCTGCGCCGCATCATCGTCATTGGAGGCGGCGCGCAGTTTGGGAGCAGCTGCCTTGCCAAGGCTGCCTTCGATGACGCTCGGCGAAAACTTGCGTGCGCCATGCTGGGCTGCCGATTCAGGCATCTTGAGAACTTCCAGCGCCCGCGCCCGGTTGGGCAGCCGGCGGATGAAGCCGCGTTCCTCCAGCGCCGTGATGAGCCGGTGGATGCCCGATTTCGAGGCCAGATCCAGCGCGTCCTTCATTTCGTCGAAAGACGGCGGAATGCCTTCCTCCTTGAGCCGCTCATTGATGAACATCAGCAGTTCATGTTGCTTGCGCGTCAGCATGGGGCTCTCCCGGTGGAATCAGTGAAAACAAACACGGAACAATCACTATCTGTTCCAGTTGTGTTCTGCAACCGGTAAAATTTTCGTTGATGCTTTGGTATTTCAGCGCAACCGCAGGAAGCGGCAGGGATCGCCGGCCTTTGCCGCCGGCGCATGGGCCGGGCGGATCAGCAGTGCATCTGCAGCGGCGAGCGTCATCAGCATGGAGGAATCCTGCACCGTGAACGGCGTGACGATCATCTGGCCGTTCTCTGTGCTGGTGATGGCGCGGACATAGTCCTCCCGTTCGTCATTTTCGGCCATGTCGGCGCCGATCACCGCCGCTTCGGTTTGACGCACATCGGGAAAGCCGCCAAGCCGCCTGAGAAGCGGCACGAGAAACAGGTGCGCGCAGACAATCGAAGACACCGGATTGCCCGGCAGGCCGAGAATGCGCAGGCCGTCCAGCGTGCCGGTCATCATCGGCTTGCCGGGCCGCATGGCGATTTTCCAGAAATCCAGCGCCACGCCGGCTTCCATGAATACGCCGCGCACCAGATCATGGTCGCCAACCGACGCGCCGCCCAGCGTCACCAGAATGTCGGCGCGGCTTGCTGCCGCAAGGGCTGCGGCAATGGCATCCTTGCGGTCGGGTGCAATGCCGAGCGCCAGGACCGTTGCGCCATGCTGGCGGGCCAGCGCGTCAATGGCATAGGCATTCGAGGCAATGATCTGGCCCGGTCCGGTCACCGAACCGGGCGGCAGCAATTCGTCGCCGGTCGACAGGATGGCCACGATCGGCTGCCGCACAACGTGGACCTGTGCATGGTTGGCCGCCGCCGCCAGCGACAAGGCCGCCGGATCAAGCACGCGCCCGCGTTCCAGGATGCGGTCGCCTTCGGCAAAATCCATGCCGGCGCGCCGCACCGATTTGCCGGGGGCGACCGGCTGGGTGGCTGTTATGAAACCATCGCCAGCGGCTTGCGCATTCTCCTGAATGAGAATGGCGTCGGCGCCGTCCGGTACTGGTGCGCCGGTGAAAATCCGCACGGCCTCGCCTTGTCTGACCATGCCGTCAAACACCTGGCCCGCCTGCACAATGCCGGTGACGCGCAGTTTTTGTCCGCCGTTCGTGTCGGCGGCGCGCACCGCATAGCCGTCCATGGCCGACGCAGGGAAAGGCGGCTGTGTGCGCAGCGCAAAAAGGTCCGCAGCAAGCACGCGGCCTGCTGCATTGGCAATCGGTACGCTTTCCCCGGGCAACGCGGCAACGTCCTTCAGGATCAACGCCAACGCGTCCGAAACCGGCGTCAGCGCCATGTCAGCGCTCTCCCGCCCTGTAATGACCTGAACGGCCGCCGCTTTTTTCCAGGAGCCTTATCCCGCCGATGGTCATGGCCCGGTCAATCGCCTTGCCCATGTCGTAAATGGTCAGGCAGGCTACGGAGACGGCCGTCAATGCTTCCATCTCGACGCCGGTCTGGCCAGAGACCTTGGCAATCGCCGTCACCAAAAGGCCGGGCAGGGCCTCGTCCGGCGTGATCTCCACCGAGACATGCGTCAACAAAAGCGGATGGCAAAGCGGCACCAGTTCATGGGTCTTCTTGGCGGCCATGATGCCGGCAATGCGGGCGGCGGCCAGCACATCGCCCTTCTTGAGATTGCCCGCCATGATGGCAGCCAATGTCTCGGCCTGCATGGTCACATGGCCCTCGGCCATCGCCATGCGGCCCGTTTCCGCCTTGCCGCCGACATCCACCATGTGGGCCGCGCCAGAGTCGTCGAGATGGGTGAGACCGGGTTTTTTGGTCATGCGGAATCACCATTGAGCAGCAGACGGGTAGCCGAGGTGACATCTGCCTGCCGCATCAGGCTTTCGCCGACCAGAAAGGCGGTGATGCCGCCAGCCTTGAGCCTGAGGCAATCGGCATGGGTGAAAATGCCGCTTTCGCCGATCAGCAGTTTGCCGTCCGGCACCATTTTGGCCAGGCGTTCGCTGACCGCCAGATCGACCTCGAAAGTCCTGAGATTGCGGTTGTTTATGCCGAGCAACTTGGAATCGAGCAACAGCGCGCGCTCGGTTTCGGCCTCGTCATGCACTTCGACCAGCACGTCCATGCCGAGCGAAAAGGCTTCGTCCTGCAGCCGCTTCGCCTCGCTGTCGGACAGGCTTGCCATGATGAGGAGGATGGCGTCGGCGCCATGGGCGCGCGCCTCATGCACCTGATAGGTGTCGAACATGAAATCCTTGCGCAGCACGGGCAGGGCGCAGGCCTCGCGCGCCGCCGTCATGAAGGCGAGGCTCCCCTGGAACGACGGTCCGTCGGTCAGCACCGAAAGGCA
>JBATMU010000036.1:0-1656 GCA_049289995.1 Rhizobiaceae bacterium
TGTCGAGCTTGGCAAAAAGATCATCCGCGAGAGCGGCCTCAATGTCATCCCGGCCGATGATCTGGATGACGCCGCGCAGAAAATCGTCAAAGCGGTGCGGGGTTAGGCGTGGATTTTTCGGATCAAGATACGTTTCGTCTGTTTTTGCTCGGGTGCTTGCTTGCATACCTGTTTACCACTCACCTTTTTGAGCAAAGGCGAAGAAAACAATATCGCGATTACCAAGAAAATATCCGATCGATCCTGAAGGAATCGGATGAACGCGCCGAGCAGCATCTCAAGCTTCAGCGTGAAATGTTAGGCACCCTGTCCGATATCAAGACGCTTTTGGAACGCAAGTAGTCATGTTCATTTTCATCAATGTCTACACCAAAGTTATCCGCCAGAGCCTGACCGGCGCGCAGGGCGGCCGTGTTTTGGCGGTTGGCAGGACATTGAAAAGCCGCACAGTTACACATATCCTGTGTGACTGGAGGTGATTGACATGAGCAACATCACATTGAGCATACCCGACGACATCCTGGACGATGCCCGAATTATTGCCGCCGAGCAGCGGACAAGCGTGAATGCGCTTGTGCGGGACTATCTTGCCGGCCTCAGCAAACAGAAGAAGCTCGCCAAAAAGGCCATGGCGGAATTGCGCAGCCTGAGCGAAAAAACAGACTCCAGGCTTGGTCCCGATTATCGATTTGAACGGGACAGCCTCTATGAGCGTTGAAGCCTTTGTGGACACCAATGTGCTGATTTATGCCGCGTCCGGAGCAGCGGAATATCCGGACAAGCACAGGCGCGCCTGGGACATTATCGGGGACGGCAATTATGCCATTTCCGCGCAGGTGTTGGCGGAATTCTACGTCAATGCAGTCAAGCAGAGCAAAGGCCGCACGCCGATGCCGGTCAGCGAGGCGGCGGCCTGGGTTGAAAATCTTTCGGTTCTGCCGGTGGTCCCGGTCGACCACCACATCGTCAAGCTGGCTGTCGCTTACTCGCAGCAGTTTCAGATCAGCTATTGGGACGCGGCCTTGATCGCCGCCAGCGAGCGCTTGAACATTCCGGTTCTCTACTCCGAGGACCTGAACCATGGCCAGAAATATGGCTCCGTCACCGTCATCAACCCCTTCAAGGCAAATTGACCCATGTCCATTCTCATCAATGCCGGAACCAAGGTGATCTGCCAGGGCCTGACCGGCGCGCAGGGCACGTTCCACACGCAGCAGGCCATCGCCTATGGCACCAAAATGGCCGGCGGCGTGACGCCCGGCAAGGGCGGCCAGATGCATGCCGAGACCGGGCTGCCGGTGTTCGACACGGTGCTCGAGGCCAAGCAAAAGACAGGGGCGACGGCGACCGCGATCTACGTGCCGCCGCCGTTTGCGGCGGATGCCATTGCCGAGGCGATCAATGCGGAGATGGAGCTGATCGTCTGCATCACCGAAGGCATTCCGGTGGCCGACATGGTCAAGGTCAAGAAGCAATTGGCCGGGTCGAAATCGCGGCTGATCGGCCCGAACTGCCCGGGTGTTCTTACCCCCAATGACTGCAAGATCGGCATCATGCCGGGCTCGATCTTCAAGAAGGGCAATGTGGGCATCCTGTCGCGTTCCGGCACCTTGACCTATGAAGCGGTGTTCCAGACCACCAATGAAGGGCTTGGAC
>JBATMU010000037.1:0-2603 GCA_049289995.1 Rhizobiaceae bacterium
ATGTGGTCAATCGGGCCCGCGAGCGGCTTGCGCCACAGCAGCGCGGGCTTGACCGCGCCCTTGACCGACATATCGCCGGTTTGCGCGGCGACTTGCTGAAACGCGCCGCCCGCCATTCCCTGGAGCCGTTGACAGCGCGGCTTGCAGCCGCAAGCCAGCAAACGGCTCAGTTGGCCTTGCGGAACGGACTGTCCTTCGAGCGGCGGGTGGAAAAAGCTGCTGGCCGGCTCATGCAGGCCGGACGGCTGTTGGCCTCGGTATCCTACACCTCGGTGCTGCAACGCGGCTTTGCGCTTGTGCGCAATGAAAGCGGCGAGCCGGTCAGGCTGGCGCGGGATGTCGGGGCAGGTCAGCGGCTCGGGCTGCAATTTGCCGACGGCATTGTGCCGGTCCTGGCCCTAGGCCGCGAGGCGCAAAAGCCGCGCAAGGCCGGTGCGGCAAGCGGCGCTCCCGATTTGTTCGGTGACAGCTGATTGTCCATTTGATTTCGGCGCGGCCAGCAATTCGCGGCCTGCACAAGGCAGGATGGTACGGTTGGCTGGGATCGAACCAGCGACCTCCGGATCCACAATCCGGCGCTCTAACCAGCTGAGCTACAACCGCACAGGTCTTTGAAAACCGAACGGGGCAATACGGGCAAACGGAGCGGAATGCAAGCGCCGCGCCGTCTATTCCTGCGCGGATCGGCGAGTGCCGAATACGAAAAAAGGCCGGGGGGAGGACCCGGCCTTTCATTCGCAAGTTCCGGGGGGAGGACCCGGACTTGGCCTGGGCGCGCCGGGAGGAGGTGGCGCAGCCCGGTTTCAGGTATTCAATGCGGTTCAGGCGACCTTGAGGTCGGCCATGACCTTGGAGACAGCGTCCTTGACCGGCTTGGAGACGGTTTCGGCAGCGGTCGTGGCGACGGCCTGGAGTTCCTTGGCCTGTTCGGCCAGAGCTTCAGCCTGCTTGCGCAGGAAAGCGGTCTGCAGCTCGATGACCTGCGAGAACGAGGAAGCGCCAACCAGCGATTCAAGGTGGGCAAAGCCAGCTTCGGTGTTGGAGCGCATGGCGGCGATCGACTTCAGCGACAGGTCCGAACCAGCCGACTTGACGGTTTCGAAGGTCGATTCGAGAGCCTTCTGGGCTTCCTCGGCGCCGTCCTTGAACTTGGCATAGACTTCCTTGGTCTGCTCAACGCCCTTTTCGGCGAAAGCACGCATCTGGTCGGTCATGGCCGAAGCGTCAAAGGTGGGGAATTCGATGGTTTCAGCAGTTTTTGCAGTTTTGGCCATGGTGATGCTCCTTGGGTTGTTTCCCGCTTGGGGCGGGCGGGCAATTCGTCCGTGATCTCCATATAGGCGCCTGTTTTGTGCATTGCAACATTTTTTTGCACTGCACCATAAAGATTAACCACCCAGCCAGAAAGCCGCTGTCCGCCAGCCCCGCATGCTGGACGCGACAGGTGCAACGATTTATTAAGCATGAATTGCGTTCCGCGCCCTGTATGAGGCGCATCCCGAGTGGTGTGTAATGGCTGCCGACGGCTACCCTTTTATCGATATTGCCGTTTTGGACCCGGTCCGCAGCCGTTTTGCGGCGGGAGACGCCCTGATCGTGCTGAACGAGGGGCTGAACTCGGTGCTATGGGCCAATGGCGGCGGTGCAGCGCTTTTGGGCCATGACAGTCTTCAGGATTGCATCGGCTTTCCGCCGTCCCTCAGTGTTGCGGCCCTGCGGCAAATTCGCGGCACCCGCGGATTCCCTGCCATTGCTGCAGATCAGGGCCTGATGCTGCGGATCACGCAAGGTCTTTCCAGCGCAACAATAGGCATCACGGCGAGCGGGATAACCCTGCCTGGCGGCGAAAAAGCCATTCTCCTGGCGTCCGCCGCAAAAGATGCCGGGCAGGCCGGTTTGCTGGCCGGTCTTGTGCAAGCGGGCAGCGAAGCTGCGCTGATTGGCGAATTGGGCGATGTCATTGCCGCCTCGCCCGGTTTTGCGGCTCTCGGTTTGACCGGGCATACGCTGTCCGGCCTTGCGAACGATGTGGCAGGTGAAGCGGACCGGCTGATCAAACGGCTGGCGCCCGCGCCTGCCGGACTGATGCCGGTCGGAATCGGCCGGATCGCCGACGCGCCGCAGGTAAATCTGCTGATTGTGGTTACCGATCCTGCGGCAATTGTCGCCGTCGTCCCGGATAGTCCTGCCGCCCTTCCCGGCCAGGTTCAGGAAAAAGACGGCGACATACCGGTCAGGCCGTTCGGGCGCAGGCAGTCGTTTGATCCTGGCACACCGGCGGCGGTTGACCGCTGGTACTTCCATGGCAGTGATGACGGCCCCGGCGAGCGGCTGACCCGCGATACCGAGCCGAAATCGCCCGCCGCCTCGCCGCTGCCGCCTGCGGAGCAACCGCAGGCCAAAAAAAGCGATGCTAGCCCGCTGGCGGTTGACGTTGCCGCCTCTCCCGTCCGCTTCATCTGGCGGACGGACAAGGATGGCCGGTTCAGCGCCATATCCGGTGAATTCGCCGCCGCAGTCGGCGCACCCGCTGCCGATATCATCGGCCGCACATTTGATGACGTCGCCCGGGTCTTCGGCCTGGACGAAGACGGCGAAATCGC
>JBATMU010000038.1:0-12164 GCA_049289995.1 Rhizobiaceae bacterium
CCGTGCCGAAGGTGACGGGCGTCACCGCCGCGCCGATCTCATCAACACCGGGCGGGGCGGGGACCAGAAGCCGGGCCGGGAGATTGATCTTTTCCTGGGCAAAGCCGTCGAGATGAAAACCGTGAACACCCTCGACATGGCCACAGAGATTGTCGCGGCCTTCGCGGCAATTCCGGCAGCGGCCGCAGGTGCGTGCGCCATAGATGGCGACAAGCTGGCCAGGCAGGAGGTTTGCAACGCCATGCCCGATTTCGGTGACAATTCCCGAGGCCTCGGCGCCGACGACCAGCGGCATCTTGCGCTTGGCGAACGCCATTCCGCGCCAGCCCCAAACATCAATGTGATTGAGTGCGACCGCCTTGATGGCAACAGTCACTTCGCCAGGGCCCGGCGGCGGCGGCGGCGGCAAATCGACGATTTCAAGTTTGCGGTCTTCGACCAGCTGCAGTGCGCGCATGCGCCTTTTCCTTTGAGAGATTCGGTTCAGCCGGGATCGCGCGCCATGACGAGGCAGGCATTCTGGCCGCCGAAGCCGAATGAGTTGGACAGCACCATGCGGATATCGGCCTTGCGGGCAACATTGGCAACCGGATCAACAGCGATGTCCGGGTCGGGCGTGTCGTAATTGATTGTGGGCGGCATGATGCCGTCGCGCATGGTCAGAAGCGAGAATGCCGCTTCGATGGCCCCGGCGGCCGACAGCGTATGGCCGATCATCGACTTGTTTGATGAGACCGGCAGATTGTGCATGCGCTCGCCAAAAACCGTCGAAAGCGCCAGATATTCCATCTTGTCGTTTTCGGGTGTCGAGGTGCCGTGGGCATTGATGTAGCCGATGGCATTTTCCGACACGCCGGCATCGGCAAGCGCGGCGCGGATGGTGGCGATGGCCGGCGAGGCGTCAGGCTTGGAGCGCGTACGGTGAAAATCGTCGGCTTTCTCGCCGCAACCGGCCATGATGCCAATGACTTTTGCGCCGCGCGCAACGGCGCTTTCCAGCGATTCCATGACCAGTGCGGCGGCGCCTTCGGCCAGAACAAATCCGTCTCGGTCATCCGAGAACGGGCGCGACGCCTTTTCCGGCGCATCATTGCGGGTCGAAAGCGCCGAAAGCAGCGAGAAACGGATGACCGCTTCGGCTGTGGCCGAGCCATCGGCGCCGATCGAAATCACCCGGTTGCTCTCGCCGCGCCTTATGGCCTCCACGCCAAGCTGGATGGCCGTTGCGCCGGAAGCGCAGGCCGTCGAGAGGGTGATCGGCAGTCCGGTCGAGCCGATTTCGTCGGCCAATTGATCGGCGATGGAGAAAAAGCTCGAGCGGTTGAAAATTTCAAAGCCATTTGTTTTGCGGACCGCTGCCAGGATGCGCTGATGGCCTTCGCCTTCGTTTTCTGTCTCGTAGAGCATGATGCGGGTCGGCCAGTCGGCTTCCACGGGCGGGGCGGCCAGAAACAGCGGCCCGCCAAACCGTGCCGGATCCAGCCCGGCCTGGCTGATGGCTTCCTTGGCGGCAAGGCTTGCCAGTTCGCTGGTCAGCGCCACCGGGCCGTCTTTGCTGGAATCCAGAAAATCGACCATGCCGGAAAATGTCGTGCGCAGGTGGTCAACGGGAAAGCGGCTGATGCTGCTGATCCCCGATTTGCCGGAGGTAAGCGCTGCCCAATTGGCCTCCTTGCCGATGCCGAGCGATGTGACCATTCCGATGCCGGTAACCGCGACAACGGGCCTGCCAAGATGATCGGTGAACTTCTGCATCAGGCCCGCCCCTCCGCTTTTTCGAGGAGCGCGAAACCTTCGCCGCGATGGAAACCGACCGACGACACCAGTGCCCGGTTGACCGGGCCAGCCAATGGCTTTTCGTGCTTGCCGACCGGCGGCCAGGCTTGCCCCGCGTCCACGGCCAGCGCTGCGAGCGCGACAGCAAAGGGAAACTGGGTTTCCTTCATGTGGCCGGTCAGCGAGCAAAAAGCGCGCAGAGAGCCATCAGCAGAGAAAGCCAAAGCTTCCGCCGCAGTGGCTTCATGGGCGCCGGATGCGCCGGAAATGATGAGGTCGCCGGGCTGGTAGCCGGCTGACGCGGCCATGCCGGATATTATGCTGCTCAAATCTGCAGAAGGACGCCGGGCGCGGCCGGATTTGACCGCGGCCAACTTGGCATAGGCCCGCGCACCGCGTTCTGCGGCATGGCTTGCGGATTCAAGGACAATAAACGCGCCGCCCGTGCCGGTGATGACGCCGCCGCCTTCCACGCCGTTGCGCTCCCAAACGGGCGCCCATGGACCGCGATGCAGGAAACGTCCGGACTCGTAGACATACAGCATGTCCGGATGCTCGGTCTGATAGGCGCCGCCGACCAGGACATGGGTGGACTGGCCCGACTGGATGCGGGCGGCGGCCGTTTCTATGGCCGAAATGCCTGCGCTTTCCTCGCCCATGAAGGTGCGCGACGAGCCGGTTACCTTGTGGACGATCGAAATATTGCCGGCCAGCAGATTGGAAAGCTGGGCGAGAAACAGGGTGGGCCGCAGGTCGGTGGTCAGCTTTTCGTTGATCATCACCTCGCGGTCGGCGCGGTGCATGGCGGCTTCGAAAATCTGGGCGTCAACGGCGACATCGCGTTCGCCGCCACCGGCCGCCACGATCATGTCCATTGTGGCGCAAAGCGGTTCATTGTCCTTGATGCCGGCATCGGCCAGCGCCAGCCCGGCCGAATAGGTGCCAAGCCGCTGCCACATCTCCATCTGGCGCTGATCGCCGCGCTTGGGGATCTGCAGATTCCAGTCGATTTCGGGTGCCGGATGAATGGTGTAGGGCGAAAATCGCGCGGCATCGGTCACCGGCAAACCGGCATTCAGGCCGGCACGATGCGCCTCCACGCCTTCGCCCAGGCAGGAGACCAGGCCAATGCCGGTGATAACGACGTCGCTCATGCCATCTGCCTTGCCTGCCGATCCGCCGTTCAGGCAGCTTTGGCGGCCACGAGGTCTTCGATCTTTGCGCAGAGGTTTTTCAACACGAAATATTCCTCGGTCGAAGCCTTGCCGTCATTGACTTCCTGGGTCCAGCGCTCGAGCGGGATCTTGATGCCGAATTCCTTGTCCACCGCAAAGACGATGTCGAGGAAATCCAGGCTGTCGATGCCCAGATCATCAATCGTGTGGCTTTCCGGCGTGATGGTATCGCGGTCGATGCCGCTGGTTTCTGCAATGATGTCGGCGACTTTGTTGAATGTGTCCGTCACGTTTGGTCTTCCCTGGCCGGAATTGTCTTGGCGGCTTATGCCGCAGGTCCGGGCGTGTCTATCGTGTTTTTCCGGGCGGGGAAAGGGCAAAGCGCCGTTGCCAGTGTCTGCGAAATGGCGCAATTTGAGCAGCGGCGTTGCGCCAAGTGCGGCAGAACCGCCGTGTCGGCGCGTCCCGGCGCAAGACGCCATCAAAAAAATGCCATGGAGCCTGAGAAATGCTGAAATCGTCAAACCCGTTCCTGCGTGAAGCCAATCTGATCGGCGGGCAATGGGTGCAGGCCGATAGCGGGCAGTCCCTGTCTGTCAACAATCCGGCCACCGGCGCCATTGTCGGCTCAGTGCCGAAATGCGGGCGCGCCGAAACGGCCCGTGCCATCGCGGCGGCGGAAACCGCGTTTCAGTCGTGGCGCAAGACCTCGGCGCTTGAGCGGGCAAAACTGCTGCGCAAGCTGCATGATGCGATCATGGACAATCAAAAGACGCTGGCCGAGCTGTTGACGACCGAGCAGGGCAAGCCGCTTTACGAAGCCATGGGCGAAATTGCCTCGGGGGCATCCTATGTGCTGTGGTTCGCCGAAGAAGGCCGCCGCGTCTATGGCGACGTTGTGCCATCGCCCTGGGCCGACAGGCGCATTCTGGTGACCAAGGAGCCGGTGGGCGTCATTGCCGCCATCACGCCGTGGAACTTCCCGTCTTCCATGCTGGCGCGCAAACTTGGCCCGGCATTGGCGGCGGGCTGCACGGCGGTGGTCAAACCGGCCTCGGCCACGCCATTCTCGGCTTTGGCCTGGGGCGTGCTTGCCGAAGAATCCGGTTTTCCGAAAGGCGTGGTCAATATCCTGACCGGTTCGGCGCGCGATATCGGCGACGAGATTTGCGAGAACCCGCTGGTCAAGAAAATCACCTTCACCGGCTCGACCGAAGTCGGCAAGGTTCTGTTGAAGAAGGCCGCCGACACCGTCAAGAAAGTGTCGATGGAGCTTGGCGGCAATGCGCCTTTCGTGGTGTTTGACGACGCCGATGTCGATCGCGCGGTCGAGGGGGCTATCACCTCCAAATACCGCAATTCTGGCCAGACCTGCGTGTGCACCAACCGTTTCATCGTGCAGGACGGCATTTATGACCGTTTTGTTGAAAAGCTGGTCGCCGCCACCGAGGCGCTGAAAGTCGGAAACGGGCTGGATGACGGCGTCAAGCAAGGACCGCTGATCGATCCTGATGCGGTTTCCAAAGTGGAAGAACTGGTTGCCGACGCCAAATCCAAGGGTGGGCGCATCGCCACGGGCGGCAAGCGGCATGCGCTCGGCGGCACTTTCTATGCGCCGACCGTCATTGCCGACGCCAGCGAGGACATGCGCTTCACGTCCGAAGAAATCTTTGGCCCGGTTTCGCCGATCTACCGCTTCAAGAACGAGGAAGACGGCATCCGCATGGCCAATGATACGGTCTATGGCCTGGCTTCATACTTCTACACCTCCGATCTCGGCCGTGCCTTCCGGGTGATGGAAGGGCTGAAATACGGCATGGTCGGCGTCAATGAAGGTCTCATCACCACGACCGAAGCACCATTCGGCGGCGTCAAGGAATCGGGGCTTGGCCGCGAAGGCGGGCATCAGGGCATCGAGGATTATCTCGACACCAAATATGTCTGCCTTGGCGGACTTGGCCTCTGACACGCCGCCAAGCGTGAGCCCGTTCGGCCGCCTGTCAAACGGCGAGACCGTCGAAGCCGCCGTCCTTTCGGGCGGCGGCCTGACGGCGCGGATCATCACTTTCGGGGCGTCGCTGCAGGATTTGCGTCTTGCCGGCCATGCACCGCCGCTGGTGCTGGGCCTGAATTCGGCTGAAGACTATGAGCATCATGGCCAGTGGTTCGGGGCAATTGCCGGCCGTGTGGCCAACCGCATAGCCGGGGCACAGTTCAAGCTGGACGGTGCGCGTTATAAAATCACCGCCAACGAGCCAAGCGGCGCTGTCCTGCACAGCGGACCGGGCGGTACGGGAACGCGCAATTGGACGATTGCCGAACAAGGCGCCGATTTCGTCCGGATGACGCTGCTCGATCCTGACGGGAACATGGGCTTTCCGGGCAATTTGACCGTTTCCTGCACATGGAGCCTGCCGGGCGAAGGCGTGCTGCGCGTGGAACTGGTGGCCGAGAGCGACAAGGCCTGTCCGGTCAATCTTGCGCAACACGCCTATTTCAATCTCGACGATGGCGGCGCCGGCGCCTGCCATGGCCACAAGCTGCAAATCGCGGCAGGCACGTTTCTGCCGGTCGATCAAGACGGCATACCGCTTGGGCCTGTCCAGGATGTGACTGGCACGCCCCATGACTTTCAACGCAAACGGCCAATCCAGATCGGGGCTGCGCCATTTGGCCATGACCACAATTTTTGTTTGGACCGCAGAAGCGGCGCATTGCGGTTTGCAGCGCGCGCCGCAGGCAGAACATCCGGTTTGGCAATGGACCTCTACACCACCGAGCCGGGCCTGCAGTTTTATGCCGGGCAATGGATCAAGCCGGAACAGGCGGGGCTGGACGGGCTGACCTATGGGCCATGGTCCGGCTTCTGCCTTGAACCGCAAGGCTGGCCTGATGCCGTCAATCATCCGGATTTTCCGTCGCAAATCCTGCGGCCAGGCGAGATTTACCGGCAGGTCAGCGAAATGCGGTTTTCCAAAGCTTGACCGGTCAGCGCCGCGCGGCCGGCCGCCGGGCGATTTCACGGTAGAGTGCCTCGGGGCTGGTGGCAATTTCGCCCGCCAGCGCTTTCCACTCGCCTTTTTCCGGCAAAACGCCGCCATTCAGCGCCAGCCAGGCATCAAGCTTTTTCTCAACGGTGCGGATGGTCAACATTTCCGCGCGCGCGCGGGCGTTCTGTACTTCGCGCGCCAGATGCCGGGTCCAGGCATTGGAAAAAACCGGATTTGCCGCCAGCTCGGCGCGAAAAGCGGCGGCATCGATCGCCTTGGTTACAGTCGGCAGCACAGCCGCCGCATCGCAATGATAGCACTGCGCGTGCAGCGACGGTTCGGACACCAGGTCCCCGGGTCCGGCGCGCTGGATGATGAGCGTCGCCCCGTCTTCGAGATGGCGGGCGACGTGCACCATCCCGTGGCGCACCCAGTGCAGCGCAGCAATGGCGTCGCCGCGCAGAAACACGGCTTCGCCTGCGCCATGACGCTTTTCGACGCCGGGCAGCCGTTCGAGGATCGCGGAAAAATCATCTGACATGATAGCCATCATGCGCTGCTGCGTTGGCGCATGGCAAGACAGCGCAAAAACCACAGAGGGTTTGTTGATGAACGCAAAACGCATTGGCTTGGCACTAGGCGCGATCGTGTTGGCCGTCATCGGCTTCATTGCCGTCAAGGTGATGACGCCGCCACCCGCCGATCTTGATCTGGCCCTGTCAAAGGCCAGCCGCGCCGGGCATTTCAGGGTGTCGATTGCGCCCGAAACCGGCAAGGCCGAGACCGGCAAGCTGCACAACTGGATCGCCACCGTCACCTTGCTGGACGGCAAGCCGGTCGAAGGCGCCGATATCACCATTGACGGAGGCATGCCGCAGCATGGCCATGGCCTGCCGACCGAGCCGAAAATGACCGCCGCGCTGGGCGCAGGCCGCTACAAGATCGAGGGCGTGCGCTTCAACATGGGCGGCTGGTGGGAATTCCGGCTTTCCATAACAGCCGCCGGCATGCAGGATGTGGCGGACTTCAATCTGGTGTTCTGACCATGAAAACGCGGTTTGCCGCCCTTCTGCTGCCGGTTCTGATGGCGTCCGCCTGCTCTGACAGCGGCCTGACGGATACGCAAAAGGGCGTGGTGCAGTCGCTTTCACTTCCATCCTTGCTGCCAACGCCGATTGATCCGTCCAACCGGTTTTCCGGCCTGCCGCAGGCCGAAGCGTTCGGCGCCACGCTGTTTTTCGATGCGGCGCTGTCGCGCGACGGCAATGTCGCCTGCGCCACCTGCCATGTGCCGGAAAAGCAGTTCCAGGATGGGTTGGCGTTGTCGAAGGGCGCGGGCACCACCGACCGCCGCGCCATGCCGCTTGCCGGGGTGGCGCATTCGCCGTGGCTGTTCTGGGACGGGCGCAAGGATTCGCTGTGGAGCCAGGCGCTCGGGCCGATGGAAAGCCAGGTCGAGCATGCCGGAAACCGCACGCTTTACGCCCATTATGTGCAGAAGGCGCATCGCGCGCGCTATGAGGCGCTGTTCGGGCCGATGCCGGACATTTCCGCTGCGCCGCCTTCCGCAGGCCCGAACGGCACGCCAGAAGAACAGGCGGCATGGGGGGCGATGACGCCAGAAACGCAAAAAGCCGTGAACGGCATTTTCGCCAATTTGGGCAAGGCGATTGGCGCATTTGAACGCTCGCTGGTTTTCCCGGAAACCCGGTTTGACCGCTTTGCCAAGGCGCTGGCCGAGGGAAAGACACCGGAAGGCGATTCAAGCCTTTCGGCAGAGGAACTCACAGGGCTGAAACTGTTCATCGGAACCGGCCAATGCCTGAATTGCCACAATGGGCCGCGCTTCACCGACGATCATTTCCACAATACCGGCGTGCCGCAGGCCGATGGCCTGCCCGAGGATCACGGGCGCGCTGACGCCATCGCCAAGCTGGATACCGATCCGTTCAATTGCCTCGGCGAATTCTCGGATGCCAAGCCGGATGATTGCGGCGAACTGAAATTCATGTCGCGCGACCATCATGTGCTGGAGCGCGCCTTCAAAACGCCGTCGCTGCGCGGTGTGGCCGGCCGGCCACCCTATATGCATTCCGGCCAGATCGCGACCTTGGAAGCGGCGCTTCAGCACTATTCCGCCGCGCCGCCCGCCCCATCGGGCGATACCGAACTTACGGCGAAAAACTTCACCGATGCCGACAAGGCGGCGCTGATCGCCTTTCTGAAGACGCTGGGCGGGTGAGGCCTTACGCCTCCTTCACCGTTTCCATGGCGACGAAGGTGGAGGTATTGGACACATGCGGCAGGGCGGAGATTTTCTCGCCCAGCACCCGGCGGTAGCTGACAATGTCGCGGGTGCGGATTTTCAACAGATAATCGAAGCCGCCGGCGATCATGTGGCATTGCTCGATTTCCGGCACCTGCTGCACGGCCTTGTTGAAGGCGTCGAGCGCCGCCGAGCGCGTATCGCTCAGCGTCACCTGCACAAAGGCGACATGGCCTTCACCCATGCGGGCCCGGTCGATCATGGCTGCGTAACCGCGAATGTAGCCGTCACGTTCGAGCCGCTTGACGCGGGCCTGAACCGGGGTTTTGGACAGGCCGACCTTCTGGGCCAATTCGGCCGATGACAGGCGGCCGTTGCAGGCCAAAGCCGTCATGATATTCCGGTCGATGCGGTCCAATTGATCGTCCTGCATGGGATATCCTGCGCAAACTGTCTGAAATCAGGCTCTGCTACAGGTCAAACGGCGTGTCCAGTGGAAAAACTTGGTTCGTCACAATTTTCCAGAAAATGCTAGAAGGCAAACCGCAACGGGTTTTGACCGGGAGGACGCCGTGGGACACAGCAAACTGGACGCCATCCGCGCCGCAATGCGCAGCAATGCCATTGCCGATGAGGACGAGGCCGTCAAGCGGCTCACCGGCCTTGCGGCGCTTGACGGTGAAGCGCGGGCGGCGGTTTCAGCCCGGGCTGCGGGTCTGGTCGATGCAGTGCGGGGTGCGGGCGATCCGGCGATGATGGAATCCTTCCTCGCCGAATACGGCCTGTCTTCGCGCGAAGGCGTGGCGCTGATGTGCCTGGCCGAAGCGCTGCTGCGCGTGCCCGATGCCGCCACCATGGATGAGCTGATCCGCGACAAGATCGCCCCGCATGATTGGTCGGCGCATTCAGGCGGCTCGGCTTCGGGCTTCGTCAATGCATCAACCTGGGCGCTGATGCTGACGGGCCGCGTGCTGGATGACGGCGAGGGGGCCATCGAGAAGACCCTGCGCGGCATGATCCGCAGGCTTGGCGAGCCGGTGATCCGCGCGGCTGTTTCGGCGGCGATGCGCGAAATGGGCGACCAGTTCGTGCTTGGCCGGACCATTGAGGAAGCGGAGAAACGCGGGCGGCCGATGCTTGCCAAGGGATATCTGTATTCCTACGACATGCTGGGCGAGGCGGCGCGGACGCGGGCTGACGCGGCGCGCTATCACGCGGCCTATCTTGATGCCATCATGGCGCTGAAGGGCTTTGCCAAAAGCGATGATATCCGCGCCAATCCGGGCATTTCCGTCAAGCTGTCGGCGCTGCATCCGCGCTATGAAATCCTCAAGCGCCAGACCATGCTGCCGGAAATGGCCGCAAGCCTCTTGGCGCTGGCGCTGGCCGCCAAACAGGCGCGGATGGGCCTCAATATCGACGCCGAGGAAGCCGACCGGCTCGATATTTCGCTCGACGTGATTGAATCCGTGCTTGCCGATCCGCAGCTTGATGGCTGGGACGGGTTCGGCGTGGTGGTGCAGGCCTATGGACCGCGCGCGCCCTATGTCATCGACTGGCTGCATGCACTGGCCGAAAAGCTTGACCGCAAGATCATGGTGCGGCTGGTCAAGGGCGCGTATTGGGACACCGAGATCAAGCGGGCGCAGACGCTTGGCCTGCCGGGCTTTCCGGTGTTCACCCGCAAGGTCAATACCGACATTTCCTACATTGCCTGCGCGCGCAAACTGCTGGGCATGACGGACCGCATCTATCCGCAATTTGCCACGCACAATGCCCATACCGCAGCGGCGATTCTGGCGATGGGCGCAGACCGTTCGGCCTTCGAGTTCCAGCGCCTGCATGGCATGGGCGAAGCGCTGCACGAAGCCATAAGCAAGACTGAGGGCACGCGCTGCCGCATCTATGCGCCGGTTGGCGCGCATGCCGACCTTCTGGCCTATCTGGTGCGCCGGCTTCTGGAAAACGGCGCGAACTCGTCTTTTGTCCACCAGATCGCCGACAAATCGGTGGGGGCCGATGTCATCGCATCTGATCCGTTTGCCTTGGCCGAACGCCATGACACGGCGGCCAATCCGGCGATCCTGACGTCTGCCCGGCTGTTCGGCGCGTCCCGGCGCAATTCGGCCGGTTTCGACATTACCGATCCGCTGGTGCTCGAGCGGATTGTGGCGGCGCGGGCGCCTTTTCTGGCGCCGCATGTCTGGTCTGCCAGTCCGGCGGCCAAGGCCGGCACAGTCCGGCGAGAAATGCACAATCCGGCCAATCCCGGCGAGATTGTCGGCCATGTCGATGAAGCAAGGGCCGACCATGTTGGTCCAGCCGTCTCGGCAGCACTTGCCGCCCAGCCCGGCTGGGAGGCGCAGGGTGCTGCAGCGCGCGCGGCCATACTCCTGAAAGCCGCAGACCTTTTTGAAGCCGCTTATGGCGAAGTGTTTGCGCTGGCGGCGCGTGAAGCAGGCAAAACGCTTGCCGATTGCGTCGCGGAATTGCGCGAAGCGGTGGATTTCCTGCGGTATTATGCAGGTGAAGCGCCAAAACATTCCGGCGCGGCGCGCGGCGTCATCGTCTGCATTTCGCCATGGAATTTTCCGCTGGCGATCTTCACCGGACAGGTTGCGGCGGCGCTTGCCACCGGCAATGCGGTGATTGCCAAGCCTGCCGAGCAGACGCCGCTGATGGCCGCACTTGCCGTCCGGCTTCTGCAACAGGCAGGTGTGCCGGAAGGCGCATTGCAGCTGCTGCCGGGCGATGGTCCATCGGTCGGCGCACCATTGTGCGCTGATCCGCGCATTGGCGGTGTGTGTTTTACCGGCTCGACCGAGGTGGCGCGGCTGATTGAACGGCAATTGGCCAAAACCGCCTCGCCGGACGCCATGCTGATCGCCGAGACCGGCGGGCTCAATGCGATGATCGTTGATTCCACAGCACTGCCCGAACAGGCGGTGCGCGACATTCTGGCGTCCGCTTTCCAAAGCGCCGGCCAGCGCTGCTCGGCGCTGCGGGTGGTGTACATCCAGAAAGACGTCGAAGGGAAAGTCCTCGACATGCTTGAGGGCGCCATGGCGGATCTGGCACTTGGTGATCCGCTCGATCCGGCCAGCGATGTCGGGCCGCTCATCGATCAGGATGCCCTGACCGGCATCGGCGCCTATTGCGCCGAAACGGCGGCGGATGGCCGCGAAATTGCCGCTTTGGCAACGCCTGGCTCCGGCTTGTTTCTCGGGCCGCGCATGGTGCGGGTCAGCGGCATTTCCGGCATGGAGCGCGAGATTTTCGGGCCGGTCCTGCATGTCGCCAGTTTTGAAGCCGATGAGATCGGCGAGGTGATCAAGGGAATCAATGCAAAGGGATACGGGCTGACCTTCGGACTTCACACCCGCATCGAAGTGCGCGTGCAGACAATCATCGACAGCGTGGCGGCTGGCAATGTCTATGTGAACCGGAACCAGATCGGCGCGGTGGTTGGCGCGCAGCCGTTTGGCGGCGAGGGCCTGTCGGGCACCGGGCCAAAGGCGGGCGGCCCGCACTATCTCGAGAGGTTCCTGCGGCCCAAACCGCTGGCGCCGGCTGCACTGTCAGGCCGGATGGTGACAGCGGCAGAACTGGACAAGGCCTGGCCGGACAACGCGGCCTGGGCTGTGCGGGGCGATCGGCTTGAGGTCTTGCGGCGCGCGTTGCGCGGACGGGCTTCGGATGCCATTGCCGCAGTTTCGGCGATTGATTTCGGCCCGGTTGACTTGCCCGGCCCGACCGGGGAAGCCAACACCCTGGCGCTTATGCCGCGCGGCCGCGCGCTCTGCCTCGGCCCTGCGGGTGAATCGCTGTTGGCGCAGACTGTCTTGGCATTGGCTTGCGGCAATACGGTAGTGGCAATTGGGCCCGGCGCGGCAGCAGATTTGAAAGTGCTTTCGGGTCTTGGCCTGCCTTTGGCTGTGCTTGATGGCCAAATCGCTC
>JBATMU010000039.1:0-19296 GCA_049289995.1 Rhizobiaceae bacterium
TCCATCGTTGCCGACGGCGGGCTGACCGGGGTGAGCATCAATGCCGATGGCACGCTGAGCGTTCCGGCCGGCATGGCGGCGGGATCCTATCCGGTCACCTACAGCATCTGCGAAGTGCTGAACCCGGGCAATTGCGATGAGGCGGTGGCGACGGTGGTGGTTGAGTCCCCGACGACGGCGACCCTTGCAGGCTTTGTATTTGAAGACGCCAATGGCAATGGCGCTTTTGATCCGGGATCCGACCCGGTATTCGGCGGCTATGGCGTCAGCATCCTTGACCCGTCAGGTGCAGTCGTTGGCACCGCTATCACCAATCCGGACGGTTCCTACTCCGTGGCAAATTTGGTACCCGGTGTTGAATACCGGATCGTGTTTGCCAATCCAGGCGGCACGGTTGTCGGCGGCATCAGCAACATCGTGCTGGCTGCGGGTGAAAACCTGCAGGATCAGAACCTGCCGCTCGATCCGTCAGGCGTCATCTATGATGCGGTGACGCGGCTGCCGATAGCTGGCGCGACAGTGGTCATGGCCGATGCGGCAGGTACGCCTTTGCCCGCTGTCTGCTTTGTCAATCCGGCCCAGCAAAGCCAGGTGACGGGTGTTGATGGCGGCTACCGGTTTGACCTGATCCCCGGCGCAGACCCGGCTTGCCCGGTAGGCGAGACGGCATACCAGCTCTTGGTGACGTCGCCGGCCGGCTATCAAAACGGCCCGTCGACCCTGTTGCCGCCGATGGCAGGTCCGGTCGATGTCACCGCGTGCACCTTCGATGCAGTGCCTGGCGGCGCCTGCCAGACGTCGGCTTCGGTCAATCCGCCTGTTTCTCCCGCGCCGGCCGTCTATGTGCTGTCAGTCCTGCTCGAGGCTGGCGATCCGGACCTGATCCACAATCATATTCCTCTTGATCCGATCGCGGCGCCAGGCGGTCAGGTCACATTGACGAAAGCCGCCGCGCGCAAATTGGTCCGCTATGGCGAGAGTGTCACCTATACGATAACGGCCGTGAATTCTGCGGCTACTTCCGCCGGGCTAGTTACGATTGCCGACCGGATGCCTGCCGGGTTCCGTTTCGTGGAAGGCTCGGCAACCATCAATGGCGTGGCAGCAGCCCCCATAGCCAATGGCCAGCTTTTGACGTTCGGGCCGTTGCCTTTGGCAGCCGGCGCTACGGTTGAAGTGCAACTGACCTTGGAAGTCCTTACCAGCGCAGGAACCGGCATCCATACCAACCGCGCCAACATCCTGAACGCGCTTGGCGCTGCTTTGGCGGCGGAAGCCTCCGCAGCGGTTGAGATAAAAGCCGATCCGGTCTTCGATTGCACCGATATCATCGGCAAGGTCTTTGACGACAAGAACCGCAATGGCATCCAGGATGCCGAATCCTCGCCATATCTGCCCGAACCCGGCCTTGCAGGTGTTCGGCTGGCTACCGTGCGCGGCACACTTATCACCACGGACAAATATGGCCGCTTCCATGTTCCATGTGCGGATGTGCCTGACGATGCCACCGGCGCCAATTTCATCCTGAAGCTGGATGCCCGCACCTTGCCAACCGGTTATCGGCTGACGACAGAAAATCCCAAGGTTGTGCGGCTGACGCCCGGCAAGATAGCCAAGATCAATTTCGGCGCCGCTATCGGCCGCGTCGTAAGGCTTGACCTCAATGGCGAAGCCTTTGCTGCCGGCTCCACTGAGCTCAACGCCAAGTGGCGTGCAGGCATGGACGATCTTGTCCGAATTCTTCTGGATGAGCAGTCAACACTGCACATCACCTATCAAGCCGCCAAGGGCGAAGGCGATCTGGCCAAGCGGAGGGTCAGCGCAGCCGTCAAACTGGTCAAAGAAATATGGGCCGACAAAGGTGGCCGCTATCGTCTTGAAATCGAAACAGAAATTGTAAAGCGTTAGATCGGTTCTCGACCGTTTTGAATCGCAAAGGATTCCGAAGGGGCCGATTTTCTGATTCAGAATCCGTGCTGGTAATGTAGGCCAGCATGGATAGGTCAGCCTTTATCGTTGGATTTGCGTATCCGGCTTCTTGCGGCGATTGATGCGAGTATGAGTTGCCATGCTGCGGCAGCTCGCTTTGGGGTCGCGCCCTCGACGGCGATCCGCTGGCAGGATCATCGGCGCACGACCGGCAGTTTTGCCCTGAAGCCCAAGGGTGGCGACATGCGATCACGCCGTGTTGAGGCGGGGCGGGGAGGATATCCTCGCGCTCTGTGAAACGTGCAAGGACATCTCGCTCGAAGAGTTGCGCGCGGGCCTGGCCGAGATCGGCCTAGCCGTCTCTGTAGCCGGGCTTCATCGCTCCTTCGCTCGTCACGGCACGACGCGCAAAAAAGACCGGTCACGCGATCGAGCAGGACCGCCCCGGCGTCCTGAGCCAGCGGCGTGAATGGTTCGACGGTTAGCTCGATCTGGAACCGGAGCGCTTGGTCCTCATTGATGAGACCTGGACCGCGACCAACATGACCCGCAGCCATGGTCGCTGCGCCAGGGGCGAGCGTGCGGTTGGGCTTCCCGCACGGGCACCGCAAAACCACCGCGCTGGTCGCCGGATTGCGCATGTCGGGTATGATCGCACCGATAGTGCGCGACGGGCCGATCAACGGTGACTGGCTCGAGGCCTATGTCGATAAGGTTCTCGTGCCCGAACTGCGGCCAGGCGGCGTCGTCATCATGGACAACCTTTCGAGCCACAAGCGCGCATCGGTGCGCGATCTGATCGAAGCGGCAGGCGCAACCTTGCGCTTCCTCTCGCCCCACAGCCCCGACTTCAATCCTATCAAAATGGCCTTCTCCAAACTCAAGGCCATGCTCAGAAAGATCGGCGAGGGAACCGTGAGCGGCCTCTGGGACCTGATCGGCAGGCTCGTCGATACATTCCAGCCCCGCGAATGCGCCAACTACTTCAAATCGTGCGGCTATGATCCAGACAGATCGAAAACCGATCTAAGCGTCTCTGCGTCCCGTCGTTAACCACGCGTTAACCATAAAAATCCAAATGTCCTTTGTTGGGCAAAGATTGACGATTTGGGCGAGATGAAACTGCAGGGGCCTGACAAATATCGGCTAAGCACGACAACCAGCCCGTTAACCGTGGCTGGTTGGACGGTCGGCCTTGCCCTGATGCTCGCCGGCGCCGGCGCTGCATCGGCCAAAGACATCTGCCTCGAAGAGAGCTGCAAGCCGGCGCTGCGCGGCAAGGTGCTTGACCGCAGTGCCTCTGACCAGATCAAGCCGGGTGAAAATACCGAAGTTGCTCCGCCGGTTGATGGCGGCGCGCCGGTATTCTCAATCAGCGTTGACGGCGAGCATGTTGCGGGAACACCCGCCGCCCGTGATTTCCAGCGGCAGACCGACAAGGCGCTCGAACAGGTTGATATTCAGGTCAAGTTCGACGGCCTGGAAGTCAAGCCGGTTCTGAATGTCGCGACCACCCCGTCCCGGCGCACCTATCGCGCAGGCGAGCCCGTCCGCTTTTATGCCTCATCAAACTATACCAATTTTGTCGAGCGTGCCGAAATCTGGGTATTTCATGAAGGCGATGAAAAGGCAGGCAGCCCGGTCGCCGTCATACCTGCTGAACTGAATGGCGAAGCCGGCTGGACCATGCCGGCCGAGGGTGATGCCGACTATTCCTATGTGCTGCGCGTCTATGATGCGGAGGGCCGCTTCGACGAGACGCGCCCGGTGACAATTGCGCGGACGGTCCGGTTTACCGACGAAAAAGCTGCCAAGGAAACTGGACAAACAGCGCCGGGCCGCGGCGAAGATGCAACGGCGATCCGCAACATTCAGGTCGCAGGCGGGTCCATCACGGTCTATGGCAAGAACATTCCGGCAGGCTATGATGTCTCCGTTCTCGGAGAGACCGTCCCGGTCGATGCCGACAATGGTTTCGTCATCCAAAAAATCATGCCGTCGGGCGATCACGCTGTGGATGTGACTGTGGCTGGCGGCAAATCCGATGGCCTGCAATTCACCCGTGACGTCAATATTCCCAAAAATGACTGGTTCTATGTGGTGCTTGCCGACCTGACGCTTGGCAGGCGCACTGGCACGCCAGGCATCGAAGCGGTGCGCCCCGGTGAATTTGACGGATTTTACAAGAAGGGCCGGCTGGCATTCTATCTCAAGGGCAAGATCAAGGGAAAGTACCTGCTTACTGCAGCTGCCGACACCCGCGAAGGCGACCTCGGCACGCTGTTCAAGGGCCTTGACCGCAAGGATGCGCGCAGTCTGCTGCGCCGCCTCGACCCGGATGACTACTACCCGGTTTATGGTGATGATTCCACGGCGGTTGAAGATGCGCCGACCCGTGGCAAGGTCTATGTCCGCCTTGAGCGTGGCGACAGCCATGTCATGTGGGGAAATTACAAGACGTCGATCACCGGCACGGAATTCCTGCGCCAGCAACGCGGTCTCTATGGCGCCAGCGCGCAATACCGCTCGGAAAAATCAACAGCGTTTGGCGAGCGCAAGGCAGAAGTCACCCTTTATGCCGCCCAGCCCGGAACGCTGCCGCAAATGGATGTGTTTCGCGGCACAGGCGGCTCGGCCTATTTCCTCAAGCACCAGGACATAACGACGGGCTCGCAGACGGTCAGCGTTGAGGTCCGCGACCCTGTCACCGGCGTGCTGCTCGAGCGGCGGACCCTGACAGAGGGAACGGATTACGAGCTGGACGCCATTCAGGGCATGATCATTCTGAAGCGTCCGCTTGCATCGTCGGTCAGCACCGGTGGCGCTGTGCAGGACGGCGTCAACGGCAATGGCATCGTCAATCTCGTCGTCCAGTATGAATATGCCCCGGCAGCCGGTGAGGTCGACGGCTATGTCTATGGCGGCCGCGCCCAGGCATGGCTCGGGGAAAATGTCCGGGTGGCTGCAACCGGCATGAGCGAGAAGACCGCAGGCGCCGACCAGCAGGCCTTTGGCGCCGATATCCAGATACGTCATTCCGAACGCACGTTTGTCGAAGCGGAAATTGCCCGCTCAAGCGGTCCGGGATTTGGCGCTTCCTATTCCGCCGATGGCGGTCTGACGCTCGATGACACCGCAATTGCCGGAGTTGCAGGACTTTCGGCCACCGCCTGGCGGGTCCGTGCCCAGGTGGGACTGGAAGACATTTCGGATGGCAAGCTGAAAGGCGCGCTTTCGGCTTACGCCGGGCAGAAACAGCGCGGGTTTTCAACGCTTTCGGAACAGATATCCGTCAACCAGACGATCTGGGGCGCCAAAGCCGAAGTGCAGCTCGGCGAAAACCGGCAATTGGCCGTGACCTATGACGACTACCGGGATGCATCCGGCAAGGTCAAGCGCGTCGGCAATGCCGATGTCGCCTGGCAAATCAATGAATACTGGCGGACGGTCTTCGGTGTCCACTATGTCGGCCTGCAGACGCCGGGCGCGATGATCGCCGGCCAGAACGGTTCGCGCGTCGATGCCGGCATGCGGCTGGAATACCGGCCGGACGACGACAAGATGTTCTATGTTTTCGGCCAGGGCACGCTGTCGCGCAGCGGCGATATCCGCCGAAATGACCGTTTTGGCGTTGGCAGCGAAATCCGCCTGACCGAAAAAATCGGGTTGGACAGCGAAATCTCCTACGGCACGAACGGCGTCGGCGGTGTCGCGGCGCTCTCCTATGATCCGACAGCAAACGACCATTATTATGTCGCCTACAAACTCGATCCGGACCGGCTGGCCGATCCGTCCGGCATCTATTCAGGGCTTGGCGCTGACAGTGGCGTTCTGGCCGTCGGCTTGCGGCGCAAGGTTGATGAGACCTATTCGGCTTTTGCCGAAAACAATATCGACATTTTCGGCAAGCGCCGTTCCATCACCCAGACCTATGGCGTGATCTTCACGCCGGATGCGCAATGGACAATCAACGGCGCTGCTGAATTCGGCACGATCATCGACAATTCCGTCGATCCGGTCACGCTGGCTGACCGTTCCGATTTCGACCGCAAGGCCGGATCGCTGTCGCTTGGCTACAAGGATGATGAAAAGGGCCTGACGGCCCGCATTCGCGGCGAAGCCCGTATCGAGCGTTCACAGGATCACACCCGTGACCGCAACACCTATCTGTTTGCAACCGGCATGAGCTGGAAGCAGAACCCGGACTGGACACTGATCGGCAATCTGGACGCTGTCTATTCCGACCAGTTGACCTCGACGCTGCTGGACGGCGCTTATGTTGAAGGTTCAATCGGCTATGCCTACCGGCCGGTATTGAACGACAAGCTCAACCTCTTGGCCAAATACACATACCTGTACGACCTGCCTGGTCCCGATCAGGTCAATGCCAGCGGCGACCTGCTCGGCCCGGCCCAGCGCAGCCATATTTTCTCGATTGACGGCACCTATGACGTGGCGCCCTGGCTGTCGGTCGGCGCCAAATATGGTGCGCGCATCGGCCAGATCCGCGAACGCAATTCAGCGGTCTGGGAGCGTTCGGAAGTCCATCTCGGCATCATCCGCGCCGACCTGAACATCGTCAAGGAATGGGATGCCTTGCTTGAGGGCCGCGCGCTCTATTCGCGTTATCAGCATACTGTTGACTATGGAGCGCTGGCCGCCATTTACCGGCATGTCGGCAACAACATGAAACTCGGCGTCGGCTACAATTTCGGGCGCTTCTCCGACGACCTGCGCGACCTGACCTTCGACGACCAGGGCTTTTTCTTCAATCTGGTCGGCAAGTTCTGAGATTAGCCCTTGCTGACAACCTTACCGAAATCGGCAAAGAACTGGCCCGCCAGCTTCTTTGATGTTGATTGGATCAGCCGGCTGCCAAGCTGGGCCATCTTGCCGCCCACATCGGCCCGCGCCGTATAGGTCAGGATTGTGCCATCCGGCCCGTCCTCCTTGAGAACGACATCCGCGCCGCCCTTGGCGAAGCCGGCAATTCCGCCTTTTCCTTCGCCCTGGATGGTATAGGAATGGGGGGGATTGAGATTTTTCAGGACAACTTCGCCGGCGAAGCGGGCTTTGATCGGACCGACTTTCAATGTGACTGTCGCGCTCATCTCGGTAGGCGAAGCCATGGTCAAAGTTTCGCAGCCCGGAATGCAGGCCTTGAGGATTTCAGGATCGTTCAGTGCTTCCCAAACCTTGGAAACAGGCGCTGAAATGCGCTCCTCGCCATTCATGTCGATAGCCATCACCAACCTCCATGCTGATCGGCAAGGCGTAGCGCCCGGACATGACTTTGTCTATCCGGCCTTTGGAGCGACGCCGCGCTTGCAGCCGGTGTTGTGATGACCTATCCGTTTTACGAACCGGAGCCGCGCCCATGCCAGAAGACAAACTGAAATTGCGTTCGAAAGCCTGGTTCGACAATCCGGAAAATCCCGGCATGACTGCACTCTATCTGGAGCGGTATCTGAACTTTGGCCTGACCCGCGAGGAGTTGCAGTCCGGCAAGCCGATCATCGGCATTGCCCAGACCGGCTCGGACCTGTCGCCATGCAATCGTCATCACATTGAATTGGCCAAGCGTGTGCGGGATGGCATCACCGCTGCTGGTGGTCTGGCGCTCGAGTTTCCGGTGCACCCCATTCAGGAAACCGGCAAGCGGCCGACCGCATCCCTTGACCGCAACCTTGCCTATCTCGGCTTGGTCGAAGTCCTGTACGGCTATCCGCTCGATGGCGTTGTGTTGACGATCGGCTGCGACAAGACCACGCCCGCGCTGCTGATGGCTGCCGCCACCGTCAACATTCCGGCTATCGCCCTGTCCGTTGGTCCCATGCTCAATGGCTGGCACAAGGGCGAGCGCACCGGGTCGGGCACGATCATCTGGAAATCGCGCGAACGCTTGTCGGCGGGCGAAATCAATTACGACCAGTTCATGGATATCGTCGCCTCTTCGGCGCCGTCGGTCGGCTTCTGCAACACGATGGGTACGGCAACGACGATGAATTCGCTGGCCGAGGCGCTCGGCATGGAATTGCCGGGCGGCGCCGCCATTCCCGCACCTTATCGCGAGCGCGGGCAAATCTCCTATGAGACCGGCAAACGCATCGTGGACATGGTGCGCGAAAATCTGCGCCCTTCAGACATCATGACACGGCAGGCATTTGAAAATGCCATTGTGGTCAACTCGGCCATTGGCGGTTCGACCAACGCTCCCATTCACCTCAATGCCATAGCCAGGCATCTGGGCGTAAAACTCGACAATGATGATTGGCAGCGTATCGGCCTCAAAATTCCGCTTCTGGTCAATCTGCAGCCAGCCGGCGACTATCTTGGCGAGGACTTTCACCATGCCGGCGGCGTGCCCGCGGTGATTGCCGAATTAATGCGCGAAGGTCTTTTACCGCATCCCGGCGCTGTCACGGCCAATGGCAAATCCGTGGGTGACAATTGCGCCTTGGCCGAAAACCATGATCCGAAAGTCATCCGTCCGGTTTCCAACCCGCTGAAAAAACATGCCGGTTTCCTGAACTTCAGGGGCAATCTGTTCGACAGCGCCATCATGAAGACCAGCGTGATTTCTGATGAATTCCGTGAGCGATACCTCAGCAATCCGCGCGATCCCGACGCTTTTGAGGGCGTCGCCATGGTGTTCGATGGACCCGAAGACTACCATTCCCGCATAGATGACCCGGCGCTCGGGCTGGATGAACACTCGATCCTTTTCATGCGCGGCGCAGGGCCGGTCGGCTATCCTGGAGCGGCAGAGGTCGTCAACATGCAGCCGCCGGCCTATCTCATCAAACGCGGCATCCATGCACTGCCCTGCATCGGCGATGGCCGCCAGTCCGGCACGTCCGGCTCGCCATCCATTCTCAATGCGTCGCCGGAAGCCGCGGTCGGCGGCGGCCTGGCGCTGGTGAAAACCGGTGACCGGGTGCGCATTGATCTGGGCAAGGCGACCGCCGACATTCTCGTTTCCGACGATGAGCTGCTGCGCCGCCGGGCGGACCTGCAGAACGCTGGCGGATATCACTATCCCGCCCATCAAACGCCTTGGCAGGAAATCCAGCGCGGCATCGTGGACCAGCTGGCGGACGGCATGGTGCTGAAACCGGCAGTCAAGTATCGCGATATTGCCGCTAAGAACGGCTTGCCGCGTGACAATCACTAGGTCCTGACCTTAAGCCCGGCAGGGGCAAAACCACTGACGGAGCGACGATGACAAATCCTTCAAGGCAGGCCGCCGCAGACAGGCTGCGCGATCACCGTGCCAAGATTGCCAGCATGAACATGCGGCAGGCCTTTGCCGAAGATTCGGGCCGGTTCACCGCCTTTTCCGCCCACTTTGACGATTTGCTGCTGGATTGGTCGAAATGCGCCGTGACCGGCGAAACCATGGCGCTGCTTGCAGCCATGGCCAGGGCATGTGGTGTCGAGCAGCGTCGCGACGCCATGTTCGAAGGCGTCAGGATCAACCAAACCGAAGATCGCGCCGTCCTGCACACGGCCCTGCGGGCGCCGCAATCCGCGCAAATCAGCGTTGATGGCAAGAATGTCGTGCCGGACATTCATGCCGTGCTGGCCAGCATGGCGGAATTCACCGAGGCGGTTCGCACGGGTGCGCTTCGCGGCGCCACAGGCAAGCCAATTGCCGATGTGGTCAATATCGGCATTGGCGGCTCCGACCTCGGCCCAGCCATGGCGACCCTGGCGCTGGCGCCGTTTCATGACGGGCCGCGCCTGCATTTCGTTTCCAACGTCGATGGCGCCCATATTGCCGATACGCTGAAGCCGCTTGATCCGGCAGCGACACTGTTCATCGTTGCGTCCAAGACCTTCACCACGATCGAAACGATGACCAACGCCGAGACAGCTCGCCGCTGGATCATCAGTGCACTCGGCGAAGCTGCGGTGTCCGCGCACTTTGCCGCTGTCTCCACGGCACTCGACAAGGTTGCCGCCTTTGGCATTCCGGCCGACCGGATTTTCGGTTTTTGGGATTGGGTCGGCGGCCGCTACTCGCTCTGGTCGGCCATCGGCTTGCCGGTGATGATGGCAGTAGGGGCACGCGATTTTCATGCCATGCTTGATGGCGCCCATGCCATGGACGAGCATTTCCGCACGGCGCCGGTTCTGCAAAACCTGCCGTTGGTTCTCGGGCTGATTGGCTGGTGGCACCGGGTTATTTGCGCGTATTCGTCGCGCGCCGTTATCCCCTATGACCAGCGGCTGGCGCGCCTGCCAGCCTATCTCCAGCAGCTCGATATGGAATCAAACGGCAAGGGCGTCACCCTTGACGGCCAATCAGTTACGACGCCCACCGGTCCGCTGGTCTGGGGCGAGCCTGGCACGAATGGCCAGCACGCATTTTTCCAGCTGCTGCACCAGGGCACCGATATCATTCCCGTGGAATTCATCGCAGGCGCTGTCGGGCATGAGCCCGAACTCGCCCATCAGCAGGACCTGCTGCTTGCCAATTGCCTGGCGCAGTCCGAAGCCCTGATGAAGGGCAGGACCTTGCAAGAGGCCTTGGCGCAGCTTGCAGCCCGAGGACCGGAAACCGCTCAGCGCCTTGCTCCGCACCGCGTGTTTTCCGGCAACCGCCCGTCCATCACCATCCTTTACCGCACGCTTGATCCCTATGCCTTTGGCCGGCTGATCGCGCTCTACGAGCACCGGGTTTTTGTCGAAGCGCAGTTGTTCGGCATCAACGCCTTCGATCAATGGGGCGTGGAACTCGGCAAGGAATTGGCGACGGGCCTGCAGGCCGTTGTCGAGGGCAAGGTCTCGGCAGAGGGCCGCGACGCATCGACCGCTGGACTGATAGCCGCCATCCACGGTCTTCGTGACGGCAGGGCATGACATGATAAAGGCAATCCTGTTTGACAAGGACGGCACACTGCTCGACTTCAACGCCACCTGGCTGTCGTTCACACGTGAACTGGCCGAGGCGGCGACCGATGGAGACACCGCAGCCGCCGATGCCTTGCTGCTCGACGGTGGTCTGGACCCGCAGACCAATACGTTCCGGCCGAACTCGGTTGTGGCGGCCGGCACCAATGCCGACGTCGTACGCCATTTTTACAAAGGTGTGGAAGGCGAGCCGCTTCGGGCGCTGGTCGACAGCGCCAACCGCAAGTCCAGCGACATTGCAGGCCGCGCCATCCCGTTGCCGGGCGCCATTGAAGCGGTGCGGGCCTTGCACAAGTCCGGCATGGTGCTCGGCATTGCCACCAACGATTCAACGTCCGGGGCGGAAAAAACCATGGCCGCCTTTGGCATTTCGTCGATGTTCGCAGCCGCTTACGGTTACGACGCTGTCGCCAATCCCAAACCGGCGCCGGATGCGCTTTTGGCCTTTGCCGAACTGGCTGGCGTCCGCCCATCGGAAGTGGCCATGGTCGGTGACAACCTGCATGATCTTGAAATGGCCAAAGCAGGCGGTGCGGGCCTGGCGATCGGCGTGCTTTCGGGGACAGGGACCCGTGAGGCGCTGGCGCCGCTCGCCGATGTCATTCTGGATTCGGTGGCTGCGTTGCCTGGATATTTCGGCGTGCCATTGGCATGAATATGAAATGAGAAGGCCCGGGCAGAACCCGGGCCTTCTCGTTTTTCTGTGTTGGTATCTCAGCCGCGCAGTTCGCGGCGCAGGATTTTTCCGACCTTGGTTTTGGGCAGGTCGGCGCGGAACTCGATGAAACGTGGTATCTTGTAGCCGGTGAAATTTTCGCGGCAAAAGGCCATCAAATCGGCTTCAGTCAGCGCCGGATCCTTCTTCACGACGAAAATCTTCGGCACTTCGCCGGATTTTTCGTCCGGCACGCCGACCGCCGCCACTTCGAGTACGCCCGGATGCTTGGCGATCACTTCTTCAAGCTCGTTCGGATAGACGTTGAAGCCGGAGACCAGGATCATGTCCTTCTTGCGGTCAACGATCTTGGTGTAGCCGCGTTCGTCCATGAATCCCATGTCGCCGGACTTGAAGAAGCCGTCATCGGTCATGACCTTGGCGGTCTCGTCAGCACGCTGCCAATAACCGGCCATGACCTGCGGTCCGCGAATGCAGATTTCGCCGACTTCGCCGAGTGGCAAGTCTTTGCCATCATCATCGCGGATGGTGATTTCCGTTGACGGCAGCGGCAGGCCGATGGTTCCCGAAAATGCCGTTGCCGAGAACTTGTTGGCGGTGGCGACCGGTGAGGTTTCCGACAGGCCATAGCCTTCAGAGACATTGCAGCCAGTCAGCGCAATCCACTTTTCCGCCACCGGGCGCTGAACGGCCATGCCGCCGCCCAGCGTCAGGACCAGATCACTGAAATCCAGCTTCTTGAAGTCCTCATTGTTCAAAAGCGCGTTGAACAGCGTGTTGAGCCCCGGGAAAATATTGATCTTGTATTTTTTCAGTTCGCCGACAAAGGCGGGTATGTCGCGCGGATTGGGGATGAGGATGTTGTGGCCGCCCTGCTGCATGCCCATCAGCGCGTTCACAGTGAGCGCAAAGATATGATAAAGCGGCAGCGCGCAGACATAGGTCAGCGTTGCCGGCCGTTTGCGCACCGTATAGGCGTCTTCGACCCAAAGCGCATTCTGCATTACGTTGGAAAGCACATTGCCGTGCGTGAGGGTCGCGCCCTTGGAGACGCCGGTTGTGCCGCCGGTATATTGCAGGAATGCAACATCACTCAAAGCAACCGGAACCGGCTTCAGGGTGCCGCCGGAAGCTAGGACCGCATTGAACTTGACATGGCCGGGCAGCGACCAGGCAGGCACCATTTTCTTGACGCGGCGCACCACCAAATTGACGATATGGCCCTTGAAGCCCAAAAGGTCGCCCATCGCCGCCACGACGACATGCTTGACAGGGGTCCTGGCGATAACCGCCTGTAATGTCGTGGCAAAATTTTCCAGGATGAAGATGGCCTCGGCGCCCGAATCCTTCAACTGGTGCTCAAGTTCGCGCGGCGTATAGAGCGGGTTGACATTGACCACCGTATAACCAGCCCGCAGGATGCCCATCATGGCGACGGGATATTGCAGCACGTTTGGCATCATGATGGCGACGCGCGCACCCTTGGCCAAGCCGCGCGACTGCAGCCAGGCGCCAAGCGCTGCCGACTTCTTTCCCAGGTCGTCATAGCTGAGCGTCTTGTCCATGCAGGTGAAGGCCGGACGGCTCATGAACTTCCGTGAAGCATCGGTCAGCAGGTCGCCGATGGAGGAAAACTCCAATGGCGGCATTTCCTTGGGCACGATGGCCGAATACTCGGCCAGCCAAGGTTTGGAACGGCTGGTGACAGCGGCAGCGTTTGCGCCCTTACCCGATGAATTGCCTTTTTCGGTCATCTCTTCCTCCCGCACCCGTTTTGCGTTGTCCGCATTTGCTGCGGCCGCCAGGGTTGAGCGAAAGTCTAGGTTGGCTTTGCGCCTTGTGCAACAGGTTCGCTGCCTTTGCGATTTGCCGCCGCGTCAAGCAAGAATGCTGTTTCCAATTGCTGAAATTGGTGTTTAGCTGGACGCCTCGGAGGCCTCTCCCCAATTGCGGCCTCGAAAAACATACGGGAGTTAACAAGCATGAAGACGAAAATTTTCGCCGCAGCGCTTTTGGCGGCTACGACCCTTGGCGGAGGCGCATACGCCAAATCGCTGGTCTATTGTTCCGAAGGCTCGCCGGAAAATTTCACCCCGGCCATGAACACCACCGGCACGTCATTTGACGCCGCCCGTCCCGTTTACAACCGGCTTGTGCAGTTTGCGCCCGGCAGCACCACGGTCGAACCGGCGCTGGCCGAAGCCTTTGAAATCACCGATGGCGGCAAGACCATCACCTTCAAGCTGCGCAAGGGTGTGAAGTTCCATTCCGGCGTCAACGGGTTCACCCCGACCCGGGATCTCAATGCCGACGACGTGATCTGGTCGTTCAACCGCATGTGGAAGGCCGATCATCCCTACGCGAAAGTGTCGGCAGGCGCTTACGATTATTTCAACGACATGAGCATGCCTGATCTTCTGGCTTCGATCGAAAAAGGCGCCGACGATCTTACCGTCATCGTCAAGCTGACCAAGCCCAATGCGCCGATCATGGCCAACCTCGCCATGGATTTCGCCACCATTCATTCGGCCGAATATGCCGATTTCCTGATGAAGAAGGGCACGCCGGAGCAATTTGACCAGATGCCGGTCGGCACCGGGTCGTGCCAGTTCGGCGACTACCAGAAGGACGCCGGTATCCGCTTCAAGGCGTTCGCCGAAGGTTGGGCCGGCAAGCCCAAGGTTGACGATCTCATCTACGCAATTACCCCGGATCCGACCGCGCGCTATGCCAAGATGAAGGCCAATGAATGCCAGGTGATGATTGCACCGAATCCGGCTGATCTCGACGCCATGGGCAAGGATGGCGACATCCAGCTCCTGTCGGCTGCCGGCCTCAACATCGGCTATATGGCGATGAATGTGCAGAAGCCGCCGTTCGACAAGGTTGAGGTCCGTCAGGCCATTGCCATGGCCATCGACCGCGACGCCATCCTCAAGGAAGTGTACCAGGGTGCCGGCCAGAAGGCCAAGAACCCGATCCCGCCGACCATGTGGTCCTATGACGAATCGACGGTTGACATTGAGTACAACCCCGAGAAGGCCAAGGAAATGCTGAAGGCGGCAGGCGTCGAGAAGCTCGATTCCGACATCTGGTGGATGCCGGTGCAGCGCCCGTACAACCCCAATGCCAAGCGCATGGCCGAGATGGTCCAGGCAGATCTTGCCAAGGTAGGCATCAACGCCACGCTGGTTTCCTACGAATGGGGCGAATACCGCAAGCGCATGCAGGCGGGCGAGCACCAGATGGGCTTCCTCGGCTGGACCGGCGACAATGGCGATCCGGACAATTTCCTCGCCGTGCTCCTTGGCTGCAACGCCGAAGGCAAGCCGAACGGCAACAACATTCCGAAGTGGTGTGATGCCGGTTTCCAGACGGTGATCAACAAGGCCGCCGAAAGCTCGGACATGGCCGAACGGACCAAGCTCTATGTCGAGGCACAGAAAATCGTCGCAGCACAGATTCCCTGGCTGAACGTCGCCCATTCGACCGTGTTTGAGCCGGTGCGCAAGGAAGTCTCGGGCTACAAGATCAGCCCGTTCGGCGCGCACGAATTCCAGAACGTCGACGTCGCCGAATAAGCTGCGTCACGGTCAGGCGGGGCGGCCATGCCGCCCCGCTTTTCCGCCGCAGAAAACAGCATGTTCAGATATCTTCTCCGGCGACTGGCGCTGACGCTTCCGACGTTTGTTGCGCTGATGTTCCTGACATTCCTGATGTTGCGCCTCGTGCCCGGCGACCCGATCGAGGTCCGGCGCGGCGAACGCGGCATTTCGCCGGAACGCTTGGCGGAACTGCGCCATGAAATGGGCCTCGATCAGCCTGTCATCAAACAATTTGCCGACTATGTCTGGGCCATGCTGCATGGCGATTTCGGCACGTCGATCGTGTCGCGCACGCCGGTCGTCAACGAGTTTCTTACGCTTTTCCCGGCCACGCTGGAATTGACGATTTGCGCCATGCTGTTTGCCATGGCCATCGGCATTCCGGCCGGCGTCCTGGCGGCATCCCGCCGCGGCAAGTTCACCGATCAGGCGTTGATGGGCGTGGCGTTGACCGGCTATTCCATGCCGATCTTCTGGTGGGGCCTGATCCTCATCCTGGTCATGTCCAACACCTTGCACCTGACCCCGGTGTCCGGCCGCATCGACTTGGTCAAATTCTATTTCCCGCCGGTCACCGGCTTCATGCTGATCGATTCACTCTTGTCCGGACAGAAGGGCGCCTTCTTGGACGCCCTGCGCCATCTGATCCTGCCGACAATCGTTCTCGGCACGGTGCCGCTTGCGGTCATCGCCCGTATGACCCGCTCGTCCATTCTCGAAATCCTCGGCGAGGATTATGTCCGCACCGCCCGCGCCAAGGGCCTTTCCGGTTTTCGCGTGGTCGGCATGCACGCCCTGCGCAATGCGCTCATTCCGGTTGTCACGGTGATCGGCCTGCAGATCGGCACCCTGCTGGCCGGCGCGGTTCTGACCGAAACCATCTTTTCGTGGCCCGGCGTCGGCAAGTGGCTGATCGAATCCATCGGCCGCCGCGACTATCCGGCCCTTCAGGGCGGCATCATGCTGATTTCCGGCGTGGTCATTGTCGTAAACCTGGCCGTCGACATGCTCTACGGGCTTATCAATCCGAGGATCCGTCATGGCAGTTGACACCGCATTTGCCAGCGCCGCGCCGCCGTCACCGCTCGTGGCGTTCTGGCGGTCGTTTCGCGAGAACCGCGGCGCGGTTGGCGGGCTTTTTGTCGTCGCCCTCATCATCATTGTCGCAATCCTGGCCAATGTACTCGCCCCGCACAACCCGCTTGAGCAATACCGTGAATTCACCAAGCTCGGCCCTGTCTGGACCGAAAAAGGCAATTGGTCCTTCGTGCTCGGCACCGATGCGCTGGGCAGGGACATGCTGTCGCGCCTGATGTATGGCGCGCGCGTTTCGCTGTTTATCGGCGTCATGGTCATGGGATTTTCGCTGGTCTTCGGCATTGTCATCGGGCTGAGCGCCGCCTGGTTTGGTGGGCTTTATGACGTGATCGTTCTCAGGATCATGGATCTGGTCATGGCCATCCCGAGCCTGGTCCTTGCCATTCTCATCATGGCGGTTCTGGAGCCGAGCCTGATCAACACCATCATTGCGGTAACGATTGTCTATCTGCCGCGCTATGTCCGGCTTGTGCGCGCTTCGGCGCTTGCCGAACTGTCGCGCGATTATGTGACAGCGGCCAAGGTGTCGGGCGTCAAGCCCCTGCGGCTCATGACCCGGACCGTACTGCCCAATTGCATGTCGCCGCTTATCGTGCAGGCGGCACTCGGCGTTTCCGACGCCATTCTCGAAGCCGCCGCCCTTGGCTTTCTCGGACTTGGCGCGCAGCCGCCCACTCCGGAATGGGGCTCGATGCTGGCCGATTCCCGCGACCTCATCCAGTCCCACCCCTGGGTCATGGCGTTTCCCGGTCTTGCGATTCTGGTCACCGTTGTGGCCATCAACCTGATGGGCGACGGCCTACGCGATGCGCTTGATCCCAAGCTGAAGCGGAGCTGAACAATGGCGCTGCTTGAGATCGAAAACCTGACGGTCGAATTTGCCACCACCAGTGGACGGTTCCGCGCAGTCGACGGCGTGTCGCTGAAACTGGATCCGCGCGAAGTGCTGGCCATTGTTGGCGAATCCGGCTCCGGCAAATCCGTGGCCATGCTGGCGCTTATGGGACTTTTGCCGTGGACGGCGACGGTGACAGCCGACCGTATGGATTTTGACGGCCGTGACATGCTGGCGATTTCACCCGCCGACCGGCGCAAAATCACCGGCAAGGACATTGCCATGATTTTCCAGGAGCCGGCCACCAGCCTGAATCCGTGCTTCACCATCGGCTTCCAGATCGAGGAAACCCTGAAAACCCATATGCCGCTCGACAAGGCGGCAAGGCGGGCGAGGGCCATCGAACTCCTGGAGCTGGTCGGCATTCCGGCGCCCGAAAAGCGCCTCTCGACATTCCCCCACCAATTATCGGGCGGCATGAACCAGCGCGTCATGATCGCCATGGCCATTGCCTGCAACCCGAAGCTCTTGATCGCCGACGAGCCGACCACGGCCCTTGACGTCACCATTCAGGCGCAGATCCTTGATTTGCTGTTGCGCATCCAGTCCGAGACCGGCATGGCCTTGGTGCTGATCACACACGACATGGGCGTGGTTGCCGAAACCGCCGAACGCGTTTCCGTCCAGTATGCCGGCCAGAAGGTCGAGGAGCAGCCGGTGCTCGGCCTGTTTGACAATCCCCGCCATCCTTATACCGCCGCCCTTCTGGCCGCCCTTCCATCGCGCTCGAATGCCAGGCTCCTGCCATCCATCGGCGGCGTCGTTCCGGGCCAGTTCGACCGGCCGCCCGGCTGCCTGTTTGCGCCGCGCTGCGGCCATGTCACTGCCGCCTGCATTGCGTCATCCCCCGCACCGATTTCCGGTGGCGGATTGGCGCGCTGCTTTTTCCCGCTTGACCATGGCGCACCCACCGGCCGCCCGCAAAACGGGGCAGCGGCATGAGCGGCGAAATCATCCTGGAAGCCCGCAATCTCGCCCGCCATTATACGGTCTCGCGCGGTGCGTTCCGCCCGGCAGCCTCCGTCAAGGCGCTGGCAGACGCCAGCTTTGTCCTCAAGCGCGGGCAGACGCTGGCCGTGGTCGGTGAATCCGGCTGCGGCAAGTCCACGCTCGCCCGGGTCTTGACGCTGATCGAGCCGCCGACATCGGGCACGCTATCCATCAGCGGCGAAGACGTCGCACTCAATACCGCCGCCGCGCGCGAGATTTTGCGGCCGAAGATCCAGATCGTTTTCCAGAACCCCTATGGATCGCTCAACCCGCGCCAGACCATTGCCGATGCATTGACCGAGCCGCTTCTGGTCAATGGCAGGCTTGATGCCGAAGGCCGCAGCGCCAAGGCCGCCGAACTGATGGCCGCTGTCGGCCTCAGGCCCGAACATGCCGGCCGCTACCCGCACATGTTTTCCGGCGGCCAGCGCCAGCGCATCGCCATTGCCCGCGCCTTGATCCTCGAACCGGACATCCTCATCCTTGACGAGCCTGTTTCCGCGCTCGACATTTCCATCCAGGCGCAAATCCTCAACCTCTTGCGCGAACTGCAGGAGCGCATGAACCTCGCATTCCTGTTCATCAGCCATGACCTGTCGGTGGTCCGTCATATCGCCGATGATGTGATGGTCATGTATCTGGGCCGCGCCGTCGAGCATGGCTCGCGCGATGCGGTGTTTTCAAAGCCGCGCCATCCCTATACGCGCGCGCTTCTGTCCGCCACGCCGATTGCCGATCCGAAAATCAAGAAGGAGCGGATCGTGCTGAAAGGCGAATTGCCCTCGCCGCTCAATCCGCCGCAAGGCTGCGCCTTTCATCCGCGCTGCCCGATTGCCGTTGACCGCTGCAAAACCGAACTGCCCGTCCTGCGCAGGATCGGCGGCGCAGACGTCGCCTGTCATCTGGCGGAATAGGGAAAAGGCAGCGGAAGTGGCTCTGAAAACTGGTGCCGATTAGTGCACCAACATACTGTCTCATCACATCGTATTGAGTGGCCTAATTCTCTGATATTACGTGCTAATATTGCGCTTGCCAGTCGCATGTTGTCTCAGATAACCACACCATATCCACCCTCAAATGGTGGATTGATGGGTGGATTGGATTTTGGATCATGTTGCACAAGTTGAGCGCAACGGCGGTAAGGAATGCAAAACCGGGCAAGTACAATGACGGCCAGGGACTATGGC
>JBATMU010000040.1:0-5422 GCA_049289995.1 Rhizobiaceae bacterium
GCGGCAACCACCACGCTCATGGCTGCAAAACCGGCCGCCATCATCCAGATGACCATGCGCGAACCGTAGGCGGCAATGACATAGCCGCCGACGATATTGGCGGCCACAAAGAAGATGGAGCCCCAGACGCGCTGTTTGGCATAGTCGGAGCCAAAGCGGCGCACCCCTGACAGGGCAATGGAATCGGCCAGCACCGCATGTGGTGACCACACGGCGGCCAGAAGCAGCGACACTGCGATCACTGCAAACTTGCCCGAAACCATCAGAAATCCTAGAACAAAAAACATCGACAACAGTACGGTGACGAGGAAAATCGGCACACGGTCGGCAGCCCTGTCGGCCCGCGCCGGAATGATGGCGGCGGCCAGGATGCGCACGAAAACCGGCGCGGACAGGATCAGGCCGATATCGTCGGGCGAAAAGCCGGAATCCTTCAGCCACAAGGGAAAATACGGCAGGTGGATGCCGTTCGGCACAAACACCAGCGCAAACATCGCCGCCATGCGCAATTCGAAATGCGCAGGTTTCTTGCGCTGTTCTGGCGAAAGCGGGGGGAGCGAGTCGGCGATGGGCATGATCCGGCGATAGCACGGACCTGTAACGATGCGATAGCGCCGAAACAGCGGATTCAGGCGGCAGCGAGGCTGGAAACGTCGCCCTTCTTCTTTTCCGTCCGGGCCGCCATGCCAACCTGCGTCCAGGTCAGGATTTCCAGCCTGCCGTCAAAATGCTCGGCAATGGCCGTGCAGCTTTCCATCCAGTCGCCGGTGTTTACATAAGTGATGCTATCCAGTTCGCAGATTTCGGCGTGATGGATATGGCCGCAAATAACGCCATCGGCGCCGCAGCGCCGCGCCTCCTCGGCCAGAAGATCACGGAACGCGCCGACAAATGCCACTGCTTTTTTGACCTTGACCTTGGCCCACGACGAAAACGACCAATATGGCTGGCCCAACAGATTGCGCACCGCGCCAACCAAGCGGTTGACCACAATGGCCGCGTCGTAGGCACGGTCCCCGAGAAACGCCAGCCAGCGCGCATTCAGGATCACCCCGTCGAACTGGTCGCCATGAATGACGAGAAAGCGGCGGCCATCGGCAGCTTCGTGGATCATGCGGTCTGCCACCGTGACGCCGCCAAAGTGCGTGCCTTCATAGCCGCGCAGGAATTCGTCGTGATTGCCGGCGATGTAGAATATCTCCGTGCCCTTGCGCGATTTTCTCAGGAGTTTTTGCACCACGTCATTGTGCGATTGCGGCCAATGCCAGGCCCGCTTGAGCCGCCAGCCGTCGATGATATCGCCGACCAGATAGATGCGCTCGGCATCATGATGGCGGAGAAAATCAATGAGGAACTCGGCCTTGGCGGGGCGCGACCCAAGATGCACATCGGAGATGAACAGGGTCCGGACTTTGCGTGTTTCACTCATGCTTCACCTGGCGAATGATGAAACCGGTCAACACGAGTCTGGTCACAATTCCATGACAGCCGCTGTGATTGCCCGCACTTCGGCAAAACAGCTTTGCGGTTTTCCGCAACTCGCCAAATCGCCCGGGCATGCTAAACACGAATCCGGCGGCAAGGGAGAGAGCCATGACGGACCATGACAGCACCAAGTCGGAATTCGACGAGGCCGCCCTTTTTTACCACAAATATCCCTCGCCGGGTAAACTCGAAATCCAGGCGACCAAGCCGCTCGGCAACCAGCGCGATCTGGCGCTTGCCTATTCACCGGGCGTCGCCGCACCGTGCCTTGCTATCAAGGATGATCCCTCACTCGCTGCCGACTACACTGCCCGCGCCAATCTGGTCGGCGTGGTCTCCAATGGCTCGGCGGTTCTGGGGCTTGGGAATATCGGGCCCTTGGCCTCCAAGCCGGTGATGGAAGGCAAGGCGGTCCTCTTCAAAAAATTTGCCGGCATCGATGTGTTCGACATCGAAATCGATGCGCCGCTTATTGACCAGATGGTCTGCACGGTGGCCGCTTTGGAGCCGACTTTCGGCGGCATCAACCTCGAGGACATCAAGGCGCCGGAATGCTTCGAGGTCGAGGAGCAGCTCAAGGCCAAAATGGGCATTCCGGTGTTCCATGACGACCAGCACGGCACAGCCATCATTGTCGGTGCGGCCGTCATAAACGCGCTGGAACTGGCCGGCAAGGACATCGGCAAGGTCAAGATCGTCACCTCTGGCGCGGGCGCGGCGGCGCTTGCCTGCCTCAATCTTCTCGTGGCGCTCGGCGCAAAACGCGAAAACATCTGGGTCACTGACCGGCACGGCGTCGCCTACACGGGCCGCGTCGAGGAAATGGACCGCTGGAAGGATCCTTACGTGAAGGATACTACGGCCCGCACCTTGGCCGATGTCATCGGCGGAGCGGATGTTTTTCTCGGCCTGTCTGCGGCAGGCGTGCTGAAGGCGGAACTCCTGGCCGGCATGGCCGAACGCCCGCTCATACTGGCGCTTGCCAATCCATCGCCGGAAATCATGCCGGAAGAGGCTCGCGCCGCCCGTCCCGACGCCATGATCTGCACCGGGCGCTCGGATTTCCCCAATCAGGTCAACAATGTCCTTTGTTTCCCCTATATTTTCCGGGGGGCGCTGGATTGCGGCGCGCGCGCCATCAACGAGGCGATGAAAATGGCCGCCGTGCGCGCCATCGCGGCGCTGGCCCGCGAGGAGCCCTCCGATGTGGCCGCACGCGCCTATTCCGGCGAGACTCCGACCTTCGGGCCGCAATATCTGATCCCCTCGCCGTTTGATCCGCGGCTGATTTTGCGGATTGCACCGGCAGTGGCAAAGGCCGCGATGGAAACCGGCGTCGCCGCACGGCCGATCACCGACATGGACGCCTATGTCGAGCGCCTGTCGCGCTTCGTGTTCCGTTCAGGCCTGGTGATGAAGCCGGTTTTCGCTGCCGCCAGGGCCGGTGCAACCCAGAAGGTCATCTTTGCCGACGGCGAAGACGAGCGTGTTCTGCGCGCCGCTCAGGTGGTGCTCGAGGAAGGCATCGCCTATCCGGTGCTGATCGGGCGGCCGCAGGTCATCGAAGCGCGGCTCAAGCGCTATGGCCTGAAAATCCGCGCCGAGCGCGATTTTGCGCTGGTCAACCCGGAAGATGATCCGCGCTACCGTGCCTATGTCGATCTCCTGGTTTCGCTTGGCGGCCGGCGCGGCGTCAATCCGGAAGCCGCCCGCACCATGGTGCGCACCAACTCCACCGTCATTGCCTCGCTGGCGCTGATGCGCGGTGATGCCGACGCCATGATCTGCGGTCTGGAAGGCCGCTATGAACGGCATTTGCGCAATGTCGAACTGATCGTCGGCCTCAAACCCGGCGTCAAACCCATCGCCGCGCTGTCGATGCTGATTTCCCAGCGCGGCGCGACCTTTTTCACCGATCCCTATGTGAATGTTGATCCAACGGCCGAAGAGATCGCCGAACTGACCATGCTGGCGGCGGAAGAAATCGCCCGGTTCGGCATCAAGCCGAAGGCTGCCTTGCTGTCGCATTCCAATTTCGGCTCACGCGACACGCCAAGCGCGCGGAAAATGCGCGAGGCGGCAGCCTTGTTGCGCGAGCTTGCCCCCAAACTGGAATCCGATGGCGAAATGCACGCCGATTCCGCGCTGTCCGAAGCGCTTCGTCAGCGCGCACTGCCGCATTCGCCGCTGAAAGGCGAAGCCAACCTCCTGGTTTTCCCCAATCTCGACGCCGCCAACATCACGCTCAACACCACCAAGACCATGACCGATGCGCTGCATGTCGGACCGATCCTGTTGGGCGCCGCGCGCCCGGCGCATATCCTGACGCCGTCCGTCACTTCGCGCGGCGTGGTCAACATGACGGCCATCGCTGCCGCCGAGGCGCTGTCGTCGGCCAAAGCGGTGCGTTAACGCATTTCGCGCGAAGGTCGCACAAGCGCCGCAAACGTGATAAAGACCGGGTTAACGCTCAGCGTGTAAGTGTTGGGGCTTGTGCAAGGGTTCGGTTGGCAATGACTGTCTGGCTGGGTGGCAAGGCTTGGCTTGGAGCGGCGTTGATGCTGCTTGCCTTGGCGTTTGCTGTTCCGGCATATGCGGCTTCCCCGGCCTGCCGGTCACTTGAAGCCCAGCTCGCATCCGCAGGAAAAGGCTCGGGAAACTCGGCCGAAGCGCGCAAATGGCGCAATGCCGCCGACCGCCAGCGCAACGAATTGGCCAAGGCGCGGGCCCGGGCTGCGCGGGCCGGATGCGGCGGCAGCTTTTTCTCCATTGGCGGTGAATGCGGCGCCATCAACGGTGCGATCTCCAAAATGAAGGGCAATCTCGCCTCGCTTGAGCGCAAGGCCGCCTCGCTGTCCGGAGGCGGACGCAGCCGCGAGAGCATTCTGGCGGCGCTTGATGCGCGCGGCTGCCGCGAGGTCAAGGAAATCAAGGCCATTCCCGGCCGGCTGGTCGAAAAGCAGCGCGGCCTGTTTGAAATGCTGTTCGAGAGCGACAGCGAGCGCACCAAACGCGAACTCGCCGCCCGGCGCGCGGCAGTCCGGCGGCTCGGCGATGGATTGGGTAACCTCAATTCCGTTGGTTCCGGCGGCGGCACCTATACAACGCTTTGCGTGCGCACCTGTGACGGCTCGTATTTCCCGATTTCGTTTTCCACCACGCGCGAGCATTTCGAAAAAGACGAGGAAGCCTGCCAGGCGCAATGCCCCGGCACCGAGGCCGCACTGTATGTGCACGAAGTGCCCGAGCAGGAAGCCGAAGACATGGTTTCGGTAAAGGGCAAGCCCTATTCGGCACTGCCCAATGCCTTTGCCTATAGGCAAGCCGGTTTCAAGCGCCCGGAAGGCTGTTTCTGTTCTGCGCAGGCAGGCGTTTCGGGCGCGACAGCGCAAGGCAGCGTCCCCTCCCGCGCTTGGCCGCGGCCGGCTGGGCGGCCCGATCCGCTTGAAGACCCAGAATCTGCCGCCAACCGCAAGGGTGACCTGAACGCCGAGGTACTGGCACGCCTGCTCGGCGAAGGCACGCTCAGCGCCTCCACCCCGGTCAGGGTCGTCGGGCCAGTGTTTCTTCCCGACCCAAAAGCGGCAATAGATCTGCAAGCTCAGGTCCCGACATCCGTCCAGTGAGCGCCAGCCTCAGCGGCATGAACAGCGCCTTGCCCTTGGCGCCGGTCGCCGTTTTCACCGCATTGGCCCATTGGCCGAACGTTTCGCGGCTCCACGGCTCAGGCGGCAGCAGATCAAAGGCGGCGCGGGCAAAGTCCTGCTCGCCCTCGCCCCAGGCAATCGGCGTATCCGGGCCGTTTTTGATAATCGCCCACCAATCAGCCGCTTCGGCCACCTTGGCGCAATTGCCGCGCACCGCCAGCCAGAAGGCTTCGGCCTTTTCGCCGCTGATGCCCATTTCGGCAAGCCTTGCCGCGGCGGCTGCAAACGGC
>JBATMU010000041.1:0-3311 GCA_049289995.1 Rhizobiaceae bacterium
GACGGTGAAGTGCCGGTGCAGCACACGACAAATTATTTCAGTGCGTTCATCAGCGTTTCGCCTGACACCGAGGCGCGGGCGGGCGTCATCCCCGGCAAGGCCGGTTCGGTTGCCGATCTGCAATACCGGATGATTGCCGCGGCTCCCTACCGGCACAGCAGCGACGATGTGATTTTCACAGTGCATGCCGACCGCGCGGGTTTGTCTGAAGGCGAACGTCCGGCGGCGCGCGCGGCGTTTTTTTCCAAAGGCCAAGCCTGCCTGCGCGCTTCACCGCTGGTCAAATCCTTCGGCTGGGGCGTGCATCATGACGCAGACGGCCGCGTGGCGCTGGCGGCCTGCGAAAGCGCGGATTATGCGAAATTGTCGTCGGATCCGGAATTGGACCAAATCCCCGGCATGCGCTCCACGCGCGCCTGACGCGGCAATCCGGATTTCCACCCCAACAGTCTGAGCACTTGAGCAGTCCGTCCAGCGGCGAACAGCACCTTGGCGGCATCTGTGGCAAACTGCGCGGCTATCGGCATTCCTGCGACGTCGCCTCACGCTGCCGGCCAATCTCAACACAAGTCAATTCGGGAAGATGGCGCGTCCCGCCCGAACACGCCTGCCTGACACGATTGTGACTCGTGATTGCAGCAAACAGCTGCATGATTGCGTCATGAAACCGCTTTTCCACGCAATCCTGCACTGTCTGGCAGCCGCGCCTGCCTTTGCCGGGAAGGCTGATATCGTCGCGGTTCAGCATGAGCGGACTGCAGACGGCAGCTATAATTTTCATGTGACGGTCCGCCATGCCGATTCCGGCTGGGATCATTATGCCGACAAATGGCAGGTGCTCGGGCCGGATGGTGCTGTACTGGGCGAGCGGGTACTGGTCCATCCCCATGAAACCGAACAGCCATTCACCCGAAGCCAGTCCGGCATTGAAATTCCTGACGGCTTGAGGCAAGTGACGGTGCGGGCCCATGACAAGATCCACGGGTTTGGCGGCGTCGAGATGAAAGTGCCGATCAAGGACGGCCTTTAGAGCGCTTCACGCCTGCACCATCGCCCTGACGCCATCGGCGACAAACTGCACGGCGAGAGCGGCAAGGATGACGCCAAGCAGGCGGGTGAGTATCGAACGGCCGGATTCGCCCAAAAAGCGGTCAACCCGTTCGGCAATCAGGAAAACCAGCCAGGTCGCCACGCAGCACAGGAATATGATGCCGACGAGCGTGGCACGCCCGGCCGGATCGGCCATCTGCCCCGACAGGATGATGGTTGCCGAAATCGCGCCCGGGCCGGCGATCAGCGGCAAAGCGAGCGGGAACGCGGCGATATTGTGGACCATGTCCCTGGTGATGGCGACTTCGGCGGAATGTTCCTTGCGGCCCTGGCGGCGCTCGAAAATCATCTCGAAGGCGATGGCGAACAGCAAAAGCCCGCCCGCCACGCGGAAGGCGGGAACGGTGATGCCCATCAATGTAAGGATGGAGCGTCCGGCGACCGCAAACAGCACGAGCAGGGCAAAGGCGATCACCGAGGCGCGCAGGCCGGTCTGGCGGCGCTGGACTGCGCTCATACCGCGGGTCAATGCCAGAAACAGCGGCGCCAGACCCGGCGGGTCGATGGTGACCAGAAGCGTCACCAGCGCGTTGGACAGATGATCCAGATCAGGCATTGCGTCTCTCCCCGACCGACACTATCGCACAGGCGAATGCAGCGATAGCCGCAACTCGGCCATCCGTTTGCACCGCCTAGCTTGCCTCGCGCGGCCTGCGGAAAACATCCAACGCCAATGGCGATTTGGGATGGACGATCAGGACAAGGGCTGCAAACAGCGACGCCAGGGCTGGCAGGACCTGCAGGGCAGCAGCAGCGCCTTGAAGGCTGTCGCCCTGCATCAGCGAGCCGTTGAAGAAGGCTGCGCTCGAAAAAGCTGCATCGTGCGACACGAACAGGATGGCGACCAGATTGTTGGCAAAATGCGCGCCCATGGCCGCCCCCAGATTGCCGGTTTTGGTCACCAGCCAGGTGAAACCGAAGGCCATGCCGGCAATGGCTGCCAGCATGGCGAAATTGAGAGCCGGCGCGACATCGGGCTTGAAATGCAGGCTGGCGAAAACCAGAACCGGAATGACCGCCCAGATCCAGGGCGAACGGAAGCGCGCGGCCAGGCTTTGGGTAAGATAGCCGCGGAAAAACACCTCCTCGGCGCTGGTCTGCACCAGAAGAATGGCGGCAATGGCGATTGCGGCGGGCAGCCATTCCAAAAAAGGCAGCGGGTTGCGGTGCAATTCGGGGTCAAAGCCCATTGTGGCCAGCTGCAGGGCAAAGGGAATGGCGGCAAATGCCACAAAAGCCTTGCGGAAGTCGGTCCAGTCGATGCGGCCTTCTGAGCCTGTCACGCCGCCGAGGCTGCGTTTGTGAATGAGCCGCACGGCTGCCCAGACGCCCAGCCAAAGCCCGCCAAGCGTCAACAGCGCGACCGCCAGGCCGAACGGCGTCACCATGAATTCGGCAAACGCGCCGGCGCCGCCAATGCCTTCGCCGCCAGACAAGGCATCGAGAGCCGCGCGCGCCAAAAAGCCGAGGACCAGAATTATGCCTGTGGCGACGAGAAAGACGATGACGGCGACCAGAATACCGGCAACAAGCCTGCCCAGGCCGTTTTTCCCGAGGCGCGCCCGATCGACAAAAGCCTCAAATTGCGGCGTGCGGTCCAGCATGTGCGGCATTCCTTTTTGCATTCTGTCGGACTGGAACGATTCTCGCGTTCCGCCGTTTGCGCAGACGTTAGGATGGCGGCCATTTCCGAAGCGTTAAGCGGCTTTCCCGTCTGGGGAAAAGCCGCTGTTTCCGCGGCCGCGAATTGGTGCTTGGCGCGGGGTTCCTGTATAGATCATGCAGTGATTCCCAGCAGATTGTGAATTGATTTGACCGACCATTTTCCGCCCAAGGCTTCCGGCGGGGGCGCTTCCGGCACCGAGCCGGTTTCCATCGTCGAGGAAATGCAGCGTTCCTATCTCGATTACGCCATGAGCGTGATTGTCAGCCGCGCGCTGCCTGACGTGCGCGACGGCTTGAATCCGGTGCACAGGCGCATCCTGTTTGCGGCACATGAGAGCGGCTATCACTGGAACCGCAAGTATGTGAAATCGGCCCGGCCCGTGGCCGACGTGATGGGTAAATACCATCCGCATGGCGATGCTTCGATCTATGACGCTTTGGTGCGCATGGCGCAGGACTTTTCGCTGCGCGTGCCGCTGATCGACGGGCAGGGCAATTTCGGCTCGATTGACGGCGATCCGCCGGCGGCCATGCGC
>JBATMU010000042.1:0-7320 GCA_049289995.1 Rhizobiaceae bacterium
TGTTTGGAAAGCCTATCAGCCAGGAAGAGCTGATGGAGCGGCTGATGGCGCTCACCCCGAAACGGCTGACCGATCTCGGCATAAGCCTGTTTGCCGGCGCCCCCACTGTCGCCGCGATCGGTCCGGTGGAAGGTCTTGCGGACTATGCCGAAATCAGCGGCGGGCGAGGCGAGGCGCCCGCGCAAAAAATCGCCGTCTGAGAACGGCCATGCTGGCATGGTTGTTTGGCACACTCGAACCGGTCAGCCTGAATGTCGGCCGGATCAGCCTGCGTGAGCCGAAAGCAGCCGATTATCGCCAATGGGCGGACTTGCGCGGCGCCAGCCGGGCGTATCTCACACCCTGGGAGCCGCAATGGGACGCCGATGAATTGTCGGTGAGCGCATTCCGGCGGCGGCTCAGGCGGAATGGCCGGGCACGCAGGCGCGGCGCGGCTCTGACGCTGTTCATTTTCCTGCACGACACGGGGCAGCTGGCCGGCGGGATCAGCATATTCGATATACGGCATGGCGTGTCCAATTCAGCGCGTATCGGCTATTGGATGGGACAGGCCCATGCGGGAAAAGGGCTGATGAGCGAAGCGCTTGCCGCCATTCTTCCGTATTGTTTCGGCACACTCGGCTTGCACCGTCTGGAGGCAGCCTGTATTCCACGCAATGCAGGCTCAAGGCGTGTGCTTGAAAAGGCGGGGTTTGCGCGAGAGGGCATGCTGCGCTCCTATTTGCGGATCAACGGAATTCGCGAAGACCATGAGCTTTACGCGCGTCTGGCAGATGCCGATGGCGAAAATATAAATCGGGATTGAATATTTGCAGCGCATGCCGCCAGCCAGAACAAGGCCTGCCCGAAACTGGATGGCGCTCATAGCCGTCCTGTTGGCCGGGCTGTTTTTTGGCCAGGTCGCCCATGCTGTCGAACCCATCAAGATCACGGCTGGCGACGTGGCCCTCGACCTTTCGCGGGCGCTGGAAATCCAGCGCAACCAGGGCGGAAAAATCCAGGTCTCCACGGCATCAGGACCGGACGGCATCGTACGCCGCATCGAAGTGGAGGCGACAAGTCCTTCGCATACCGGCGACTGGGCGATATTCGCGCTGGCCAATACGTCACAGGCTCAGCTTGACCGATTGATTGTCGCGCCGCACTACCGGCTGGCGGGCTCCGGCCTGTTCTGGCCTGATCTCGGATCGGTGCGGATTGAAGCCATCACGCCGTCCGAGGGCTTTGCGCTTGATCGCCAGCAAAGCGGCGACGCCGATGTGTTCCGGGTCACGCTGGATCCCGGCACGGTCATTACGTTTGTTGCCGAAATGGCCGCAGCGAAGGTTCCGCAGCTCTATCTGTGGGATCCGGAAGCCTACAAGGACACGATCAATTCCTATACGCTGTTCCGCGGCATCGTGATCGGCATCACCGGCCTTCTGGCGCTGTTCCTGTCGATATTGTTTGTCGTCAAAGGCACCTCGCTGTTTCCTGCGACAGCAGCGCTCGCCTGGGCGGTGCTGGCCTATATCAGCGTGGATTTCGGTTTTCTCGACATGGTGCTCGGCATTTCGCCAGCCGCCGAACAATGGTGGCGTGCCGGGTCGGAAATTGCGCTTGCCGTCACGTTCGTCATTTTCCTGTTCACCTATCTCAACCTCAACCGCTGGCATGACCATTTCAGCTATTGGGCGGTGGCCTGGGTGCTGGGCCTGGCGCTGATCGGCGGCGTGGCGGTCTATGATCCGGCAGTGGCGGCAGGCATTGCGCGGCTGTCTTTTGCGCTGACGGCCATCGCCGGCATCGGGCTGATCGCCTATCTCGGCGTGCAGGGCTATGACCGGGCGATCATGCTGGTTCCCAGCTGGATCATGGTGCTTGTCTGGCTGGCCGGCGCCTGGCTGACAATCACAGGCGCGCTCGACAATGACATCATCCAGCCGGCTGTCGGCGGCGGGCTGATCCTCATCATGCTGCTGATCGGCTTTACCGTCATGCAGCATGCCTTGGCCGGCGGCACGGTCAGCCAGGGCCTGTTTTCGGATGTCGAGCGCCAGGCTCTGGCCATTTCCGGCTCCGGCGACATGGTCTGGGACTGGGACGTGCCGCGCGACCGCATCATTACCAAGCCGGATATCAGCGACACGCTGGGGCTCGACAAGGGATCGCTGCAAGGCCCGCCGCGCAATTGGCTGCCTCTTCTGCATGCCGATGACCGCGACCATTTCCGATCGACGCTCGACATCATTCTCGAACACAAGCGCGGCAAGATTTCCCAAACCTTCCGGCTGCGCGGCACTGACGGCCATTACCACTGGTTTGCGCTGAAGGCCCGTCCGGTGATCGGCTCGGATGGAGAAATCGTCCGCTGCGTCGGAACGCTGATGGACGTGACCGAACAAAAAAAATCCGAAGAGCGGCTGCTGCACGATTCCGTGCATGACAATCTAACCGGCCTGCCCAACCGCGAACTTTTCCTCAACCGGCTCGACGCCATCATCGGCGTGGCGCGGACGGAAGAAAATATCCGGCCGACGGTGTTTTCCATCGATCTCGACCGTTTCAAGCATGTCAATGACGGGCTCGGCATGTCGGCGGGCGACACCATTCTCCTGACGATCGCCCGGCGGCTGCACCGTCTGTTGAAACCGCAGGACAGCCTTTCACGGTTTTCGGGCGACCAGTTCGCACTCATGGTCGTGTCCGAGCAGGATCCGGTGAGAATTGCCGCAATTGCCGACGCCATGCGCAAGGCCATCCATGCGCCAATCACCTTTGCCAAGCGCGAAATCGTGCTGACGGCCTCCATCGGGCTGATTTCCTGGACATCTGCACAGGCGACGGCGGAAGATCTGGTCAAGGATGCGGAACTGGCCATGCACCAGGCCAAGCGTTTCGGCGGCGACCGAATCGAGCCGTTCCGCCCGGCCTTCCGGTCGTTTGGCACCGACCGGCTGCAAATTGAATCCGACCTGCGCCGCGCCATCGAACGCTCGGAAATCAAGATGGCCTACCAGCCGATCGTCCGGCTTGAGGACAATTCGATTGCCGGTTTCGAGGCCTTGCTGCGCTGGGAGCATCCGCGGCGCGGCACCATCCCGCCGGCCGAATTCATTCCGGTCGCCGAAAATTCCGGCCTGATCGTCCAGCTTGGCCTGTTTGCCATGCAGAAGGCGGCGGAGGACCTTGCCGGCTGGATGAAGCCGATGGGCGATGTGCCGCTGTCAGTCTCGGTCAACATTTCAAGCCGCCAGTTGATGCGCCAGGACCTGATTGCCGATGTCCGTTCCGTGCTGGCCCGGTCCAACCTCAAGCCGCGCTGTTTCCGGCTCGAATTGACCGAATCGCTCATCATGGAAAACCCCGAGCAGTCTAATTTCGTGCTCAACAAGCTCAAGCAGCTGGGCATCGGGCTTTCGCTTGACGATTTCGGCACCGGCTATTCATCACTATCCTACCTGACACGGTTTCCGTTCGACACGATCAAGATCGACAAGAGCTTTGTCGACGATCCAAGCCCCAAGCGGACGGTCCTTCTGAAATCCATGATCGACATGGCGCACGACCTTGGCCTGTCTGTGGTGACCGAAGGCGTAGCGGACGAAAAAGACGCCCTGCACTTGCGGCAGATCGGCTGTGAATATGTGCAGAGCTACATGTTCGGTGCGCCGATCAGCGCCGACGCCGCACAGCGCCTGCTGCGCGAGCAGTATCCGTTGGCGCGCGCCTGATTTTATGCGTGACCGGCGACCGGGCTGAGATTGGCCGCGTTCACACCCATTGAGGCAAGCACCCGGTCATAGAGACCGTCAATGTCACCGCCGAAAATGATCGACTGGTCGGCCGGGCACAAAAGCCAGCCATTGGCGGCGATTTCGCTTTCCAGCTGACCCGCTCCCCAACCCGAATAGCCGAGCGCCAACAAGGCGCGGCTGGGACCCTCACCGCTCGAAATGGCGCGCAGCATGTCGATTGTGGCAGTGAGAAAAAGCCCGTCAGCGACCAAGACGGACGATTGCACTTTCACATCGCCTGAATGCAGGACAAAACCGCGGCTGCGGTCAACCGGGCCGCCGCTCAGCACCGGAAAATCGCGCGCCCGGCCGGGCAGCAGAATGGCCTGTTCGGCCTTGACGATGCCGAGTTGCACGAGGATTTCCGGAAAGCGGATATCTTGCGGCTGGTTGAGGATGAGTCCCATCGCCCCGTCGCCGGAATGGGCGCAGACATAGATGACGCTGCGGGCAAAGCGCGTATCGGCCATGCCCGGCATGGCGATCAGGAAATGGTCGGCAAAGGGGCCGGGCGTGGATGTGGCTAGGACAATCGGCATTTGCGCAGTTTATCCCCGTTTGAAGGCGCTTGAAAAGTGCGGCGCATGAACACGGGGCATTCACGCGGAAATGAGGCGTGGCGGCTTGCGGCAGCCGCATTGAAACGCCAATGTCGCAGGCATGAAACGCATATTTCCCCAATCGGTCCTTTGCGCCGTTTTGCTGCCGCTTGCCGCGCCGGTGCATGCCGCGTCGTCGCAAGTCACCGAAACGGCAGGTGCGGCGCTACGCGTTGTAACGGCAGGCCCGGCAGATGCGGACGGCAATGTGCGGGCCATGCTGGAAATCGGCCTGAAAGACGGCTGGAAAACCTACTGGCTGGACCCGGGCGCCGCAGGCGTGCCGCCGGTTTTGACCATCGGCAGCAGCCCGCCGCTTGAACTGTCCGCACCTGCACCTGACCGTGTGGATGATGGCGTGACCATCTGGGCGGGCTACAAGCATCCAATGGCGCTGACATTTTCGCTGCCTGCCGGTTCCGGGCCACAGATTGTGGATGTGTTTCTGGGTGTCTGCGAAAAGATCTGCGTGCCGGTGCAGGCAGCGCTCGCCATTGACCCTTCTGCCGACCCTGACAATCCGGCTGATGTCGCCGCACTTGCTGAAGCCGAAGCAGCATTGCCGGCACCAGTGCGGCCGGATTTCCAGATCACCGGAACGCGGATCGAGGGTGACCGGCTGCATGTCACTGCGATCCTGCCCGCTGGAATTGCCGACGCCGAACTGTTCCTTGCCGGTCATGACGGCTGGGCCTTTGGCGCACCACGCCGCGAGGCGGCGCCCACGGGCACTATCGCATTTTCACTCTGGCATGACCGGCCCAAGGCCGCATACGCACCTGCCTCATTCCTCTATGTGCTCAAGGCCGATGGCCAGGCGGTCAGCGGGCGCGCCGAAATCAAGTGAGGACTGGACAGGGCGGACCTGTCCGCTATGTGCTGGGCCAGAACTTTCAAACCCGGAGAACACAATGACCATCAAGCCCGGCCAGACCTTGCCCGCTGCAACGCTGAAACTCGTGACTGCCGATACCCCGTCAGACGTGGCGACAGGTGACTACTTCAAAGGCCGCAAGATCGTGCTGTTCGGCCTGCCGGGCGCGTTCACGCCGACCTGCTCCAACAACCATCTGCCCGGTTATCTCGAAAATCTCGACGCCATCCTGGCGCGCGGCATTGATGCGGTGGCCGTGGTGGCCGTCAACGACCACCACGTCATGAAGGCCTGGGCCAAATCCAGCCAGGGGCTTGGCCGCATTGATTTTCTTGCCGACGGCAATGCCGAGTTCGCCAAGGCAGCCGGCCTGGATATTGACCTTTCGGTTGCCGGCATGGGCGTGCGTTGCCGCCGCTTCTCGGCGCTGGTCGAAGACGGCGTGGTCAAGACCCTCAATTTCGAGCAAGCACCGGGCTCCGCTGTCCTGACAGGTGCGGCAACATTGCTCGAACAGCTCTGAAACGCCCGAAAAACAGCTTTATACCGGTCCGGCCAGCGTGTCCGGGCCGGTTTTTTTCGGCTTGAAGGGCGCCATGCCCTCGCGGGCCAATTCATCGGCGCGCTCGTTCTCTGTGTGGCCGTCATGGCCCTTGACCCAGATCCAGGTCACGGCGTGGCGAGTTCGCGCCGCGTCGAGCGCCTGCCACAGGTCGGCATTCTTGACCGGCTTGTTGGCGGATGTTTTCCAGCCATTGCGTTTCCAGCCGATGATCCATTGGCCGATGCCGTCGCGCACATAGGTTGAGTCGGTATGCAGCGCCACTTTGCACGGCTCGCGCAGCGCGTTCAGGCTTTCGATCGCTGCCTGCAACTCCATGCGGTTATTGGTGGTCTCTTGTGCGCCGCCCGATAATTCGCGCGTCTTGCCGCCATAACGCAGGATGGCGCCCCAGCCGCCGGGACCGGGATTGCCCGAGCACGCCCCGTCGGTGAAAATCTCGACCGCCTTCATGCCGGTTCCAGCCCGTATTCGGCTGGCGAGCGGACCTGGCGGTGAAAGCGCATTTTCCGCACATATTCGAGCGGATCTTTTTTCACCACCAAAGCGCCGGCAGGCGTGTTGAGCCAGTCATGCAGCCGGGTCAGCATGAAGCGCAAGGCCGAGCCGCGCGCCAGCATGGGCAGGGCATCGGCCTCCGTGCGGCTGAGCGGGCGCACCGACTGGTATCCGGCCAGAAGGGCAGCGCCCTTGGTCAGGTTGAAGGCATGGTCCTTTTCAAAGCACCAGGCATTGAGGCAGACCGCAAGATCATAGGCGAGAATGTCATTGCAGGCGAAATAGAAGTCGATCAGACCCGACAACCTGTCGCCAAGGAAAAACACGTTGTCGGGAAAAAGGTCGGCATGGCAGACGCCTTCGGGCAGGCCTTTCGGCCAATTGGTTTCAAAATCCGCCAAATCCGCTTCGGTTTCCCCGGCAAGCCCCGGTTCGATATCGTCAGCGCGGGCGGCTGATCCCTGCCAGAGCGGACGCCAGCCGGACACCGACAAGGCGTTGGCGCGCCTGATCGTGAAATCCTGTCCGGCAAGGTGCATTTGCGCCAAAGCCTTGCCGACCTCGCGGCAATGGTCCGCACCCGGCCTGCGCAGCCACATGCCTTCGAGAAACGTGACCAGGGCGGCAGGCCTGCCAGCCAGCATGCCGGTCAGCGCGCCATCCTTGCGCGGCACCGGCAGCGGGCATGACAGGCCGCGCTGCGCCAAATGGCTCATCAGGCCGAGAAAGAACGGCAGATCGGCCGGGTTCACGCGCTTTTCATAAAGTGTGAGGATGTAGCTGCCGCTTGCGGCATGCATCAGGTAATTGGTGTTCTCCACGCCCTCGGCAATGCCCTTGTAGGACAGGAGTTCCCCGACATCATAGGCTTGAAGAAAGGCCTGAAGTTCGGTTTCGGCAATGTCGGTATAGACGGCCATGCTCAGGCGGCTCCATTGACGAAGGCCATATCCGCCGGTGTCAGCGTGACATCGCGCAGCGCCCGCATGACCGGAAAATCCTCGGTCTCGA